>JAJRYL010000126.1 GCA_024275855.1 Deltaproteobacteria bacterium | reverse complement strand
TTACGACCGTGTCGCTACAACTACTCTTTCAATGCCGTTAAGGTCTTTTTTTATATCGAAGCCGGAGTACTTTGCCGATGCCTTCAACAGACCGGAGACCTCTTGCGCAAGGTCGAAACCGATCTCCATTATAAGTTCTGCACCGGGTTTAAGGTACCTTGGCGCCTCTTTTATTATCACCCTTACACAATCGAGGCCGTCTGTGCCTCCGTCAAGCGCCGGGCGCGGTTCGTACCCGATTACTTCGCTCTGAAGTCCCGGCAGGTCGGCTGTTTTTATGTACGGCGGGTTTGAGAGTATAAAGTCGAAACCGGCTTCAATGTCAATTTTTCCGCAACCCTTTAGAGATTTAAAGAGGTCGCCGGAAAGAAACTCTATCCTTGTATCAATATTATGAAATGCGGCGTTGCGTTTGGCAACCTCCAACGCCTTTTTTGAAATATCCGTTGCCGCTAAAACCGAGCGGGGCAGCAACACCGCTGTAGTTACGGCTACGCAGCCGCTTCCGGTACAGAGGTCGAGAATTACCGGGGCGTTACCGGCCCTTTTCAGAACCTCCTCTATTATCTGCTCCGTCTCCGGCCTCGGTATCAGCGTATCGGGGGTAACCTCTATCTGCAGGCCCATAAACTCTGTTTTGCCGGTTATGTACTGGCAAGGCTCCCCGGCTATCCGCCTTGCGATCTGAGAGTGAAATAATTCGCTGCGTTCGGTGCTTAGAGGTTTGGCGGAGTTTAAAAAAAGTTCGTGCCGCTTATAATCGAGCAGGTAAGTCAGTAAAAATTCGGCGTCCGCCTCCGGGTTATCTATCTGTGCCGCTCTCAGCGCCCCGGTTGCGGTTATAAGCGCCTCTTGTACAGTCTCTATTTTGTTAACCCCGCTTGCTTTTTATGCCGTCCTGTTATCCGCTCTTATATTCGTTTGTACTCCTTTTTTTCTATACGGTCAAGTTCATTCTAACTCTTTAGATATAATAGATAAAAAGAGATAAGGCGGCACCTGTTACAACAGGCGCCGCCTTATCTCTTTTTGTTCAGTTTCAGCGGAGGATGAAACTAAAACTGTTCTTCTTGATTCGAGAAGAACCGTAGATAGTAAGGAGGGCAGTGGTGTTCCGGTCAATATTAAGTGCAGACCACGTTCCTCATTATACTCTTTTATCGGCTCCTGCCTCAAATCCTTTAATTTTTTTAAAAATAAAAGTAAATAGTAAAAGTCATCATCGAGTGTTCTGTCCGGTTAAGAAAAAATAATTCAAGTGTGTGTTTCTTTTAACTAATAGTTCTTTTTAGCCTCTCTGTAGCCAAGTGCTAAAGTTTTCATTCTCTCATGCGATATAGTATTTATAGCGTATGTTAAAGAGACCGAATACTATCTTCTCTCTATCAATTACAAACTAATATCAGGAACAACGCAGACTGGTCTCTTGCGGCAGACGCACCTAAACAAGTTATGAAAATTACTACTAAACTGATGTCCGGCTTTACAGTTGTCATACTTTTAACGCTCCTGCTTGGTTATCTGTTTATTAATATCAGCCAGAACGCTCTTAAAAATGTGATTGGGGAAAGAAGCGCACTTATAACAGAGCAACTTCTTAATAAGACGCGGGCGCATGTTTATAATCAGATTGAAGTCTTTTCAAATTTCATCGCCGATTCAACGCTTAAAGCCGATCTTAAAGAGTCCAACTCAAAGTTTGACGCACTCCCAGATTATAAATCCTATATAAAGATAAAGAACGCCGACTGGGTATCAACAACCCGTGGGCTCTCTCCTTTGGCCGACTCTATTCTTTCCAACGGAACTTCCGACATGATAAGGGACAAACTCCTTTTTCATGAAAACCGCTCCTTCAATATAGTTTACGACGAGGTTTTTGTTACTAACCGGTACGGAGCCAATGTTGCTATGAGCATAAAGAGCAACGAGTACTCTTACGCCGAAAAGGCGTGGTGGAAGAAAGCCGTAAAAGACGGTTATAGTTTAGGGGACGTACGGTACGATGAGAACGCGAGGGCAAACGTAATAGGTTTCGCGCTGCGGATAGACGGTTCCGACGGTGATTTTTTAGGTGTCCTGAGGCTGGCGCTTAACCTCAATGATGTTGTCGTCATGATTAAGAAGTTCGAGCAACTCGACGGTAATCAGCAGCTTAAGATGAAACTCTTGACAGGTACCGGAAAGGTCGTATATTCATCGGGAATTGATAATCATTACAATCTCGATTACCGGTTGAATACTACGGAAGGCTCCAACCTTATAGCTCAAATGGCGAAACAGAGCGGCTTTATTACCGTCAACTTATTTGCGCCCGACGGTATGGAAGAGGGAGAGGAACTTTTTGCGTATTCGCACTCCAGCGGTTTTAAAGACTCTCCTGCACTGAGCTGGGTAATGGTGGTCGAGTATGACAGCAAAGACGCTTTTGCCGCCGTAGC
>JAJRYL010000125.1 GCA_024275855.1 Deltaproteobacteria bacterium | reverse complement strand
GTATCGAGGCCGGCCTAAACGTTTAAAGAGGTATAACAGAGAGCGTTACTTGCTCTTTGCGCGCTTGCTTACATAACGTTTCTCTTTAATGCGCGCGGCCTTTCCACGAAGCTCTCTAAGGTAGTAGAGTTTCGCCCTTCTTACCCTGCCTTCGGTAACGACCTCTATCTTTTGAATGTTCGGAGAGTTGAGCGGAAAGATCCTCTCTACGCCGATTCCGTATGAGATCTTTCTAACGGTAAAGGTAGCCCTTGTACCGCCGTTGTGCTTCTTTATAACTACTCCCTCGAACTGCTGAATGCGCTGCTTCTCGCCCTCTTTGATACGAACGCTTACACGTATGGTATCGCCGGGGTTAAAGGCCGGCAAATCCGTTCTGATAAAACTTTTTTCTACATCCTGCATCAAACCCATAACTTCCTCCTGATATTCTTTATCTTTAAAAAAATACTCTATACTAAACGGCAATAATAAAACCGTAAAATATTTATAAGTAAATCAGCCTACATTATTTATCTTTTAAAAAAAACTCTATATTCTCCTGCCTGAAATGGGCCGCAATATCTATTTAACAAAATCGTCAAACCCGCCCTCGGCTCTAAGCTCGTCAAGAATTGCCCTGTCCTCTTTATCAGGCTTTAGCCCTTTTAAGAGTTCGGGCCTTCGTTCCATTGTGCGCCTTAAAGACTCTTTACGCCTCCACCTCGATATTTTCGCGTGGTCGCCGGACAGAAGAACATCCGGTACTTTTGACTCTTCAAAAAGTTCCGGCCTCGTGTACTGCGGTCCCTCAAGCAGTCCGTCTGAAAAAGAGTCTCTCTCGCTCGAAAGAGAACAACCCAAGACACCCGGAATAAGCCTGCCGACTGAGTCGAGCAGTATAAGCGCCGCTGCCTCGCCGCCTGTCAAAATATAATCGCCGATAGATATTTCCATATCGACCATCGGCCTTATCCGTTCGTCAACACCCTCGTACCTGCCGCACAGCAGTATCAGGCGCTCTTTTTCAGCGAGCCCTCGAACAATTTTCTGTGTAAGCGGTACTCCCTGCGGCGTTAAAAGAATAACAACCGGCGCGCAAGCCCCATTTAGCAAACCCTCTTCGGAACCCTTGCCGCTTTCGGCCTCTTTTAAAACCGACCTTAGCGCCGCAGCGACAGGGGCGGGTTTCATCAACATTCCGGCACCGCCGCCGTAAGGCGCGTCGTCAACCGTTTTGTGAGTATCGGTTGTGAACTCTCTAATATCGTGAGTCTTAACCGATAGAGTTCCCTCTTTTACAGCCCTGCCTATTACACCCAGATTGAGAGCGGAATCAAAAAAACCGGGTAAAAGGGTCAGTATATCGAACTTCATGGTTTCAGACTTTTTATATAACGGACAAATAACCGGTCAGCGAAGAGCTATTTAGTCAACTCCGGTCAACGCCCCGGCAACAAAATCTAAAAAAATCAGCCCCTGTCGGATAAAAGAGCAACCTGCGGGTCAAACGTTCTCCGGCCCCTGCGGAACCATGCCCTCCATCAGGCGGAGGACAACTCGTTTACTCTCCAGGTCGACATCTAAAATAAACTCTTCGATCGCCGGAACCAGAACCTCTCCCGTAGCGGACTCAATCTGTAAAAGATCGTTACCGCCGGCAGGCATAATTCCGGTCACAATACCTACCTTGTTTCCGTCCTCGTCATAGGCGGCAAGCCCTATTAACTCAAACTGGTAGTACTCTCCGGGTCTGTTTTCCGGCAGTTCCGACTTCTCTATAAGAACTTCGGAACCGACAAGCGAGACCGACTCTTCACGAGTCGAGAAACCCTCGAAAGAGAGAAGAAAGAGGCTCTTGTTGGTTCGAACCCCAAGCAGCGTATGCGACTTGAGGGCCGTACCTTTTTGAAGCTTAACGGTTGTCCACGGAAACTCGTCCAAGCCGGGGTAGGGCAGAAATTTAAGCTCGCCCTTTATCCCGTGCAGCCCCACTATCTTGCCTATAGCAAGGAGCCCGGAACTACTCAAGAATTTCAAGTACCGCGCGCTGCTTCAATTTTGTAGATGCCGCGGTCAACAACGTTCTTATAGCTTTTGCGGTACGTCCCTGTTTTCCAATTAC
>JAJRYL010000124.1 GCA_024275855.1 Deltaproteobacteria bacterium | reverse complement strand
GCCCTTAATTATGGTGCGCCTGGAGGGATTCGAACCCCCGACCTACGGATTCGTAGTCCGTCGCTCTATCCAGCTGAGCCACAGGCGCAAACGTAAAAAAATGGCGGAGAGGGGGGGATTCGAACCCCCGGTAGAGTCACCCCTACAACTGCTTAGCAGGCAGCTGCCTTCAACCGCTCGGCCACCTCTCCTTATAAATCGGTCAGAATAAACAGACCTCTTTGTATATAAAGCGCAAACTGCCCGGCTCAGCCGGGCAACGTGTACCCTATTATTTACCACGACTCTGTGCTATAATCAAGTCCGCTTTTTTAAAAACAGCACATATTTACACGAGACCAACCGGGAGATCAATAATGGACGACTCTACAAAACAGTGCCCTGAGTGCGGCGCCGAATACTACGCCCATATAGAGGAGTGCAACACCTGTGACGTAAAGCTCTTATCGGCAGACGACATTGCCGAAGGGCGCATAAATACAAACTACGTAAGTGCGCTTGTCTGTATAATGGAAGGCCCTATCGACAGGCTAAAAGAGATATCAAGCGGCCTTGACCGTGCCGGAATAGAGTGCCGGATACTCAACGCCAAGAGCGACTCCGGAGACGACTGTTGCGCCTCGGGCTGCGGCTCAGATACCTTCGGTATCTACCTCTCTCAAAACGTTGCCAAAAGAGCCGCCTCCGTGGCGCGAGACCTTCAAGACCGCATGTACCCTGAAATAGCGGAAATGGAAAAGCAGATAAGCAACGGCAACTGCCCCGCGTGCGGAACGAACATAGAGTTCTCCCTTAGCGAATGCCCGGACTGCGGCCTCTATATCGGCGCTTAAAATAGATTCCTGCGGATCGTTTGTACCCGTCTCACTACCCGAGCGCTTTAACTCTTGCGCACCACCCGCCTTCTTGACCGGTAACAGCGTCTGTGTTATCTTTACTCTCTGTTATCTTGCTTAAGCACAGACGCGCATAAACGTTCTTTACAGAGACCGCACACGCCACCAGACCCTTATGGCCGCAGTACCTATGCCCATACATTCAATACTTAAAAAAGTAACCTGCCGTAGAGTTCCGACCCGCTTCGCTCTGCTTACGGCAGTAATTATCGCTCTTGGCCTGCTCTCCGGCTGTACGCCGAACAACCCGTACCGCTCTGAAGAGAGTAACCTGTCTATCTTCTACACCACCTTCGGAGAGCCGCCCAAACACCTCGACCCGGCACGCTCCTACAGCGCGAGCGAGTACGCTTTTATAGGTGTTATCTACGAACCTCCGCTCCAGTACCACTACCTCGAACGCCCATACAAGCTCATACCGTTAACGGTAGAATCCGTTCCGGTGCCAGCTTACTACGGAACAGACGGCAAGAGACTTACCGACGACGCTCAGGCGTCAAAGGTTGACAGAGCCGTTTATGAGATAAGACTAAAACGCGGCATACGGTACCAGCCCCACCCGTGTTTCGCTCTTAACGGCAACAAAAAGCCTGTGTACGGGAATATATCGCCAGAAGGGTTAAACGGCATAAATGAACTTAAGGACTTTAAAGAGACCGGCACGCGCGAGGCGTTATCGGGCGATTATATACGCCAGATAAAAAGGCTTGCCGACCCATTGGTCGAAAGCCCTGTTCTGCCGATACTCGAAAAGTATATACTCGGACTAAAAGAGTATTCGAATAACTTACGCTCAGAGCTTGAAGAGATAAGGGCCGAGAGGAGAGATGCGCAGGGGGCCGCGTACAACCAGACGCTCGACGAGCAGCTAAACCCCATACGCTTCGACTACGACAAGTACGACCTCGCCGGCGTAGAGCGTATCGACGATTATACGTACAAGGTAATTCTCGGCACCAAATACCCGCAGTTCATCTACTGGCTCGCAATGCCCTTCTTCTCCCCTATGCCGCAAGAGGCGCTCGATTTCTACGCCCAGGCCGCTCTCGCTAAAAAGAATATCACGCTCGACCGTTTTCCGGTAGGCACGGGCCCTTACATGCTCGATACCTT
>JAJRYL010000123.1 GCA_024275855.1 Deltaproteobacteria bacterium | reverse complement strand
GGTTGTCGCCGCGCGCCCTACGCCCTCTGCGCCCCCTGTAGTGTAGAAGCCGTTATAGCAGGCCACAAGCGTCATGATGAGGCCGAAAAAGACCGATTTGTATAATCCGGTGGCAACGTCGTCTATGGTTACAAAGTCTACGGTACGCCCTATGTAAACGCCGGAGTTTATGCCGAGCAGCTTAACGCCCACGAAGTAACCGCCGATTACACCTACAAAGTCGGTTATAATTGTCAGAATAGGAAACATGAGTATACCGGCGATGATACGCGGCACCACAAGGTACTTTATAGGGTTTATACCCATTGAAGAGAGCGCGTCTATCTGCTCGGTTACGCGCATTGTGCCAAGCTCTGTGGCCATTGCGCTGCCCGCGCGCCCCGTTACCATTAACCCCGCGAGCACGGGGCCGAGTTCGCGCGCCATCGAAAGAGCGACAGTAGGGCCGACCATAGACTCCGCTCCGAAGCGTTTAAGGGCGTTGAAACTCTGTAAAGAGAGTACCATGCCGGTAAAAGAGCCTGTAAGGATAACGACAAAGAGAGACTCGATACCGACGAACTCCATCTGCTTGAACATATTTCTAAGTTTAATCGGCGGGGTAAAGCCGAGCATTACGGCCTTGGCGAGCATCATCATCATCAACCCTATGGAGTTGATCATGTTCTGGGCGTATAAACCCAACCTTTCAAGTGAATCTTAAACATAGTTATCGCTCTTTCCGCTCGCCTGTTGTTCGTCTCTTTTGAAAAAATACTTTAGCCCTCTCTCCTTAAAGAGGGGGCGGTATACCGGTTGGCCGCTCTACGGACAGGTACCGCTTAAGTGTTTACATATAACCTCGGTACCCGTTTAGAGATTGAGCAGAAGATTTCATACGGGATGGTTCCGGTTTTTACAGCTATCTCTTCCGCCGTAATCTCAGCCGTACCGCGCCTTCCGATAAGCACTGCCTCGTCGCCGACCACTACGCCGGGTATGCCGGTTACGTCGCACATGGTAAGGTCCATGCAGATTACCCCGGCTATCGGCGCGCGTTGCCCCCTGACTATTACGTCGCCCCCGTGAGAGAGCGAGTGCGGCAGTTGGTCAGTTGATGAGAGCGCGCGCGGTAGCCCGTCGGCGTAACCGATAGGCAGGGTCGCTATTACGCTATCTTTTTTGGTTACGAATGTGCGGCCATAACTTACGGGGGTGCCTTTCGGCACCATTTTAAGTTGCAGTATGCGCGTCTTTAGCTCAAGTGCGGGTTGCAGGTCTATAGACTCTTTTAGGTGCGCCGCCGGGTAAGAGCCGTAGAGCATGATGCCGGGCCGTACAAGGTTGAAGTGAGACTCTTTAAAAGATACCGTACCGGCGCTGTTGGCTATGTGGATGTATTCTGGCCTGAAACCGAATGAGCGCACGGTCTCGAAGGCGGCATTAAAGAGCCTGAGTTGAGTGCCCGAGAAGCTTTTATCCGTTGAGTCGGCTTCTGCGAAGTGGGAGAGAAGCCCTATGAGCTTTATACTGCCGGTTTTTTTGAGCCCTGCAAGCAGGGTCTCCAATTCGCCGGGCTCTTTTGTTTCGTCCGTTTCCTTAGAGGTTTTGTGGTTCTCTCCGTGGCTGTTGTCCTGAGTGTCGGGTCTAAGCCCCAGCCGGCCCATACCGGTATCTATCTTTAGGTGTATCTCTTTGGTAGTACCGCTCCTTTTTGCCTCCGTATCGATTCTCTCGATGGTTTGCAGGTCGTAGACGACCGGGGTTAGGTTGTATGTAAAGAGCGATTTAATCTGTTCGGGAAATAGGCCGCCGAGTACGACTATAGGGGCTGTTATGCCGCCCTCTCTAAGCTCGGCTCCCTCTGTGGGAAGCGCCACGCCAAGCAGGCGCGCGCCGAGCGACACGAAGAGTTTAGCAACCTCAACCGCGCCGTGGCCGTAAGCGTCGGCCTTTACAATGGCCATGATTTCCGTTTCGGAAGAGAGTGTTTCACGTATGGCCGTAAAGTTATGCCTGAGCGCGGTTATATCGATTACCGCTACCGTGGGCCTGCCGATAAGGTCCGGCAAGTCGGGTAAACACTGACTTTTCATTAGGGTCGTCTTCATAATAGATGCGCTTCCGGTCTATTAAAAAAATATATGACGGTATGTTGGGCCAAGTATGACACTCTCGCATATTAGCAAAAAGATAATATGTTGGAATATACCACAGACAGGGTGCTGTGCACAATTTTTTGCGACCTGCGCCGCGACCAGTGGTAAGCAAAATAAGGTACTAATATAGTTAACGGCGCTGTAACCGGTTATGAAAATTGTAAGTGCGGGGGCGTACCGAAGTCGGGGCGGGGTGTTGTGGGGACAGTTTGAGCCTTTACGTATAATGACCTCGGTTCTGTTGATGAATGTTTTTACCGGGTTAGGTTTCGCAATAGTGGCACGAGGCGGTTTGCAACGCAAGCCCCTGGCGTCAGTTCAGCTCTTTCAACAACAAAACGCATCTGTCAGGAATATCGCCGGAGAGCGGAATCTGAACCTTGGCGCCTGAACCGGGCGAAACCGTTCGTTCTTCACCATCCAATAAGTTCATGGCGGTCAACTCAAAATTCCGGTTACCGGCGGGAGTCATCAACTCCATCTTGTCTCCGACAGCAAACTTGTTTTTAACAATAACCACCATATTGCCAAGAGCTTTATCGACGGAGATCACCTCGCCTACCAACTGTTGAGAGCCATGTATGGAAGAGCCGTTTTTGTAGTTCTGATAATCTTCAGGCGCGTGGCGGCGGTAAAAACCCTCTGTATAACCGCGGCTTGCCAGAGAGTCGAGTTCCGTCATCATGTCGAGGTTGAATGGTCGCCCCTCTATAGCGTCGTCAATGGCCCGGCGGTAGACTTGCGTGGCCCGCGCTGCGTAGTAATGCGACTTTGTGCGCCCCTCAATCTTCATGGAATCGATTCCAATGGCGGTTAAGCGGGCTATGTGTTGCACTGCGCGCAGGTCTTTAGAGTTCATTATGTAGGTTCCGTGCTCGTCTTCATGAATCGGCATAAACTCTCCCGGCCGCTCTTTCTCTTCGAGCAGAAAGGGGGGTACTTTTTTGGGTTTCAGCCCGCCTGTCTCGTCAGACTCCGCTTCGTGGGCCTTGTAATCCCAACGGCAGGAGTTGGTGCACGCGCCCTGGTTGGCGTCGCGGTGGTTCATGTAACCGGAAAGCAGGCACCTGCCGGAGTACGCTATGCAGAGCGCTCCGTGGACAAAGACCTCGAGTTCGATGTCCGGGCAGCGCTGGCGTATCTCCTCGATTTCGTCGAGAGAGAGTTCGCGCGATAGAATGATTCGTGTTATGCCTATTCGCTGCCAGAACTTTACCGTAGCGAAGTTAACAACGTTTGATTGAACCGAAAGGTGGATAGGCATCTGCGGCCAGCGCTCCCTGACCATCATTATGAGCCCGGGGTCGGACATGATAAGCGCGTCGGGCCGCATGGCGATCACCGGCTCCATATGGTTCATGTAGGTTTTGACTTTGTTGTTGTGGGGCGAGAGGTTGCTGGCTACGTAGAAGAGCCTGCCCGAAGCGTGGGTTTCGCTTATGCCTCTGGCCAATTGGGCGAGGTCGAAATCGTTTTCCCGCACACGCAGGCTGTAACGGGGTTGTCCCGCATAGACCGCGTCTGCGCCGTAAGCCAATGCGTAGCGCATATTACGATAGGTTCCGGCAGGAGAGAGAAGTTCGGGTTTTTTCACGGGACGCTTCGTTTATCTGTTTGTGATTGGGGTTCTACCGAAGAAGTAGGAGCGCTTAAAAAAACTTGGGCATTGTAAATGAACCCGCACCCGATAAATAAATTTATAGGCTTCGTAAAGAACGGAATATATAAGAAAAGAGCTTACGAGGAGAATCAGGCCCAATAAAATAAAAGAGGCCGCCGAAGAAAGGTTAAGCTTAGAAGAGAACGCGGATCACGAGAAAAATCGAACCCCGTAAAGGAACGAACCCTGCAAATACCCCCTAAGATAAGAGAGTAAACCCCTGTAAAAAAACAAGCCCCTGTAAAGAATTAAGCTTCAACAAAAAACAAACCCCCTAAGGGTGGGCCTTGTGAAAAATCAGGCTCCTGAGGGCAGGGCACCGATTACGGAGTCTCTTGTGCCGAGAACTTTTTTTAGCTTGCCGAGCGCGCTTGCCTCTATCTGGCGCACACGTTCCCTGGTAAGGCCGAGCTTCCGGCCTATGGCCTGAAGGCTCAACGGTTCGTCCGCCATAACGCGCTCGGTTATGATCAGCCGTTCCCGGTCGTTTAGCGACTGCATGGCAAGGCTTACCCCTTGCGTTACCACGGTTGCCTCTTCGTGCTCAGCTACAATCTCTTCCTGATTAGGCCCTTCTTCTTTTAGAAGCTCAAGGCGGGTAGTAGTGCCGTCGGCAATAGTCGTGTCGAGCGACGTATCCGCCGCCAGAGTAATGGTGTCTACTTTGGCTCTTTCTCCCGCTTCGTCAATCTTGTCCTGCCTGTAGAAGAGCGCTTTTTTCATTGCTTTTGAACCGTTGCGCACAATGCCTTTCGTCTTTACGATATAGTCCTGTATATGCGCCTTTATCCACCATGTAGCGTAGGTGATAAGGCGAAAACCTTTGTGCGGGTTGAACTTTTTTACCGCGACCATAAGCCCCATGTTGCCCTCTTGAATAAGGTCGGCAAGCTTGCAACCGTAGCGGCTGAACTCCATAGCCACCTTAATTACGTAACGCAGGTTTGAGGTGACAAGGGTGTGCGCGTCTTCGACCTTGCGCTCGTTCCAGTACCGTTCGGCTACCGTCAGTTCTTCTGCGGCGCTTAAAAGCGGGTATGCGTTTACCTCCGCGAGGTAACGCTGTAAAGAGTCGGCTAATACAGGTAATGCCACTTGTGCAAGTCTCCTCAGTAGTTTTTTAGTATAGTGACCTTACTATTCTTATATTTTAGGGTCTGACGGTTGAAATGTCAAGAGCAAAATATGCTGCGGAAAAGCTAACAGGCTGATTTCTTTAGGTTATATTTGTGATATTTTTTTTGAACAGTAACGCTTTTTATAGATCGGGGTCGGGAGAAGGCTTAAAGAGAAAAAGGCTCAGGTATTGACCCGAACCTCTTTGGTCTCTTTTTTAGTGTCGAGACCGTTTTTTTGAAAATAAGCCCCATGTGAAAATAGGTCCGTTATTTAAAATTTACCCCGTCCGCCCTTTTAGTGGGCCTCTTCGAGCGCGCCGCCAAGGTACATCATGGAGAGCAACGCGAAGATAAAGGACTGGATAAAGATTACGAGCACTCCGAGCGCGGTTGAGAGCGCGAGCAGCGGATAGGCAGCAGGCATGAGTATAAGCAGCACGGTTACAATCTGTTCGTGCCCCATCATGTTGCCGAAGAGCCTTAGCGAGAGCGAGACCGGACGCGCGATGTGGCCGATAATCTCAATCGGGATCATAAGCGGAGCGAGCCACCAGACAGGGCCGACAAAATGCTTGAAGTACTTCAGGCCGTGCTCTTTAACGCCGATTATGTGGGTGGCGAAGAAGACGAGCAGCGCGAGTGCGACCGTTGTGTTGAGGTTG
>JAJRYL010000122.1 GCA_024275855.1 Deltaproteobacteria bacterium | reverse complement strand
CGGGTTGAGAGTATGATGAAAGACGGATTGATAGAAGAAGTTGAGGCGCTTTTAAAAAAAGGCTTCTCGCAGGACTTGAAGCCGATGGGCGCATTGGGGTATAAAGAGATGATCGGGTACATAAATGGAGAGTACTCGAAAGAGGAGGCGGTGCGGTTGCTAAAAAGAAATACCCGCCGTTACGCCAAAAAGCAGTTGACGTGGTTTAAAAAAGATACTGAAATAAAGTGGTACGCTCCCGAGGAACGTGCCGCTATAATGAAAAATATAGAGGGATACCTGTCTTGAATCTTCTTTTCCCCGATACGGCCTTAAAGACCGTACATGCCGCAGGCACCGCAATGTCAATTAAAAAGAGGGCGCACGCGACTGTAGCGCTTTTAATTTTTACTCTATCCGCTTGTCTGCTCTCAGGCATTATCTCAACGGCCTTTGGCTTCGCTTCAATCGCGGGCGCGGCAGACCTGCTCGGCTCCAAAGATATAATAACCGTCACTACATCGGGCGCGGCACAGCAGAGCGTGGAAACACCCGACATAAAAAAGGCCGCCATCGACCAGGCGCTTAAAAACGCAGTTGCCGATGTGCTCGAAAAGGTTGTAGAGCGGGAAAGGGTAGACGTAGACCCGACAAGCGTTGAGACGGAAATCTACTCCAACGCCGTTGACTTCATAAAAAACTACAAGGTACTGTCCGAAGAGCAGACTGTAGAGACGATAGAGGCCCCGGTAACAGAACCGGCCACCGAAGAGCCTTCGAAAAAGAAAAGCGGGGCCGCCGCCCCGCAGCAGTTAGATGTGGTGACATACCACATCTGGATTGAGGCCGTCATAGATATAACAAGCCTTAGAGCGGCGCTTGGAAACATTGTCATAATAGATGACGAATTCGCGCAAAGTATATCGCTCATCGTGCTCGACCTTCCGGACTACGGAGCCTACCGCTCGCTGCTGGCCTCGCTCGAACGCATTATAATGATTCGCTCTATCAGCTACGACTCATTCACGGCCAACAGGTACGCCTTTACACTTAAACCGACCGGAAGCATAAACAAACTTATGAGGCGAATAACAGAAGAGGTCGGGCCGGGTTATATTGTAACAGGCACAAAGAACCGTAACATAATAATAAAGGCGGAACCTGCCACAATCTCTTTCAATCAATACTTAAAGAGTTCAAATACGGAGAATAA
Organism: Deltaproteobacteria bacterium; assembly: GCA_024275855.1. Lineage (GTDB taxonomy): Bacteria > Desulfobacterota > GWC2-55-46 > GWC2-55-46 > JADFVP01 > JADFVP01. The sequence continues at coordinate 5,318 of JAJRYL010000122.1, read as the reverse complement.
TGAAGAAGAGTAAAAACGGGCGACCCTCTATTGTTATAATCGTTGCCGTTCTAACAAGCATACTGCTCTCCGGCTGCTCGCACGCGGTCAAGTATTCCGTTGACGATATCATGAGAGTACACACGCCACGTACCGTAGCGGTGCTGCCTATCGTCTGGAGCGAAAATGTCGATAAACAAGACAGCGTTGTAGCGAGTATCTTCAGGTCGATGACAAACAAAAAACTGCGCACTCACAACTACAAAACCCCGACCCTTAAAAGCGTAGACGACGTAATAGAAAGAAAAAAACTTGACGTTAAAAATCCGGCTACGATAGCGAACAAGCTTGGAACAGATTCGGTACTCGTTATAGAGATTACCGACTGGGAGAGCGACATGCTCTTAACATACGCATACCTGAAGTTAAAGGCGCGCTTTACCCTCTACTCGAAAGAAGGTGAAAAACTCTGGAGCGCGGAGCACAGTACGGCGGAATCGGATATAAGGCTCGATAAAAAGTCGATGGAGCTTGCGATTATCAAGGTTTACGAACCGCGTGTACAACGTTTTATTAACGACCTCTTTTCAACCATGCCGGTTTGCAACGCCCTGGCTAAAAGAAAAGAGTACTTTGACTGGCTTCCATAATTAAAAAAACTACTGTACGACTGTGAAGCAGATGCGCAGACGCAACCGCGTTCTCTCTGCCCAAGTTCGCTTCTTTCTATCAGACTTCAGAAAAAATACCACGGCAGTAACCGGAGATATATTAGGTTATCAGCCTTAGGGTCAAACCTTTTTTCGGACAGCCTGTTCTCCCAGGCAAGAAATCTGGAATTTTTAATAATTAAGTAAAAACCCGCCTTAAAGGGGCGCGTAGCCCCCTCTTTATTAACGCTACTTCTGTTAATTTCAGATATATAACGTCTGTACCGAGCAAGGTAAGCTGGATGAAACTAACCGTGCCGCCTCAACCGCGCGGCGAAAAAACAGTCCATCCCGGACTGGCGTAAAGTCTTTAAAAAACCTCTTTCATCCACCAGTGAGAGACACGAGGGCGGCAGATGTTCGGCGCCGCTCTCGATACTGAAGTCCGGGTGTTTAGTTAAAAACGTGTCGATTACCTCCGTGCTCTCTTCGGGTTCGCCGCTGCAGACCGAATAGACCAATACGCCGCCCGGTTTTACATAAGCGCTCAAGTTCTCCATAAGCCTCTTTTGCCTCCGCGATAAATCGGCCAGGTCGGCCTCTTTTCTTCTGGCCTTAATATCCGGGGCCCTTCCAAGCACCCCAAGCCCCGAACAGGGCGCGTCGCAAAGCACATAATCGAACTCGTTTGGCGCGTTAGAACCGAGCTTTAAAGGCAGTTCGGAATCTGCGCGGAGCACAACGCTATTTGTAACCCCAAACCTCTTTAGCGTAACCTCAAGCCTTTCAGCCCGCGCCTTATTACGCTCCAACGCATAAAGACTGCCACGGTTTTCCATTAGCGCGGCCAGGTGAACGCTCTTTCCGCCGGGCGCAGCGCAAGCGTCGAGCACGCTCGCCCCTGGTTCGGGAGAGAGCAGGCACGAAATAAGCTGCGACCCGATATCCTGAATATAAAAACGAGACTTTACGCCTTCCCCTCGCGCGCCCAGCCTTCCACGCCCCTCAAGCTCCAGACCGTCCGGGGCATAAGCGTTCGGGTTAACAGTAAAACCGGCCTTTTCCAGATCTTCAACAAGCTCTTTTCTACCCGTTTCGTCCGGCACCTTTATTCTATTTACCCTTATGCTTTTAGAGGGCGGCTCAAGGTTGGCCTTACATAGCTCAACAGCCCCTTCAATACCGTATCTATCAACCCAGCGGCGCACAATCCACTCCGGGTGCGAATAAAAAAAGGTAATGTGCCTTACGGACTCTTTACGTATATCGGGAAAGCGGACATCCCTGCCTTCAAGATTGATACGCCTGAGTACTCCGTTTACAAAACCTGCCCTTTTGCGCCCGAGAGAGCGAACAAGCTCCACGGACTCGTTAATAGCCGCATGCACGGGCACGCCGGAGAGGAATAAAAGTTGATACACGCCTAACCTGAGGGCGGTCAAAACCTTGTGCTCCATCTTTTCCGGCTTTACAGAGGCGAAGGCGCTAATAATATAATCGATTCGCACCTGCGACCTCAGCACACCATAAACCAGTTCGGTAGTAAAGGGCCTCAACTCTGGGGGCAGCCCCGAAAGCTCACTGTCGAGCAGTATATCGGCATACCCGCCCGTACATACCCTGCAAAGCACCTTGGAGGCCGATACCCTTGAAGCTTCCGCCATTTCCCGAGTCTCCTGTTTATAAAAAATACAATGGAAAAATATAAGACAACCGACAAAGTACCATATAAAAGATAATAACGAAACAGGGCCTGTTGCCTGGTATCTATTGATACGCGGGTGTTTAAAGCGAACAAAAGCAGACAGCGGGTATTAACCTTAAGGTAGAGGTTTAATATACTCTTTATATTAAGCAAAAAAGGCCTTATGGAGTATTCAGAACTTTTAATTACTTCCGATAAATAAATTATAAGACACAATAATTTAACATATGAGGTCTACCCTTTAATGAAGTTTTCAGATTGGTCTATTAAGAATAAAATAGCCGTACCCGCTATTCTTTGCTTTATTGCTGGCACGCTGGCGATTGTTTTTGGCAATTATATACTTGACACACCCGATACGCATTAGCCTTTCGGTATATTAGCTTTGGCTATCATAGGCATAATACTGTCAAAATCTTCGTCAATTTTTAATGGCTTCTCTGCTGATGTAGTTTCCTTTTTTTCCATAGGAACATCTATCAATGTATTGATTATTGAGCTAAATTCGTTCTCCGACTTGTCATTATTTCTTCTTTGTCTTTCAGTTAAATAGTTTGTTCCTGAAACGACTTTATTCCCTGTGACTTGCTCAATTTTTTTACGAGCATCACCCGCAATTCTACCACCTTGCTCAGCTGCTTTTTTATGTTCTCTCAAGCTATCAGGATCTGTTGCTTTGATGATCTCTCTTGTTGTTTGTTCGCCTAAAGTGTTAAGCGTTAGTTCTATAGGAGTCATATTATCTCTTAGGCTTTGACTCTTAATGTTCTTTATCCGCTTATGAGCTTTTATGTTTATCCCGAAAGTCTTGATCGACACAGCGTCAGTTAATAGACCTATGTAGTCTTTCATTCCTCGTTTATCCCACTCATCTGTTAACATATCTCGACTTGCCTTGTTTCTGATTCGTTGCTCAATCCATTCATCATCATAACCTTTTGCTCGATAAAGCGTCATAGCACGTTTTATCGCCAATTCAGGGTTTTTGATTTCCTGTAAGCGTTCTAATCCAACCTTAGCAAGCCACTTCTTAAATGGTTCTACTTTTTGACTTGGTATTGGCTGAATTAAACGGAATATCCCTTCAATATCTATGAATGTTGTCTTCTGAACACCCCTACCAGACTGAAATGGCAAGGTACTCGTAATTTCCGACCACCTTTCTTTAAGCCCCGGATCCTTTGCTCTTAAGTAACTTGAATACCGCGTACCATCTGTTGTATCGGTTAACGATTCCAATACATCCTTCACAGAAAACCACCATTCGTTTTCGTGAAAGACTTTTCTGATCTCTTTCTTTTTGAAAATATCTATTTTGCTTTCACCTTCGCTTGGTATTAATATTTCTTGTTTTTCCATGCTTAACTCCTTACTAAGTGGCTATATGTTAACCTACACTCCGAACCACTAAACCATTTTGCAAACCGCTCAAAATCATTCATCAAACGGGTGTTATAACGATATTGATATTCATCACAATAATTCTGCAAGTGTTTACGGCTTACATGATGATAAATTCCGTTTATGCCTCTTTTAAGATGACTCCAAAATCCTTCAATTGTATTAGTGTGCGTAGCGTTATGTACCCACTCTTTTTTGCTATGATTGACTCTCTGGTGGTCATACCCCATTCTATCTAAGACGTTATAAACTTTATATTCATCTGTATGTATAGTCGCGCTAATACTTACATTAGAACGAATCAATGGTGCAACAGTACGTGCTTTAGTGTCTACAGTTACGACTGCACGTACATCACCATCACGTTCAACCATTCCAACAATTGAAGACTTATGCTCGCCACCACGTCCTCTTTTGCTTCCGCGACGTTTACCACCAACGTATGTCTCATCAATTTCTACATCACCACTAAGTTGTGGTTTATCAAAATTACCAGATTCAATAGCATGACGTATGCGATGCAACATAAACCATGCAGACTTTTGGGTAATACCTATGTATTTACTAAGTTGAATAGAGCTAATGCCCTTTTTAAGACTGGTAGCGAGATAAATAGCTAAAAACCACTTCTGCAATGGTATCTTGCTATCTTCAAAGATAGTGCCGACCCTAACTGTGAATTGTTTTCTGCAAGCTCCACACTTAAACAACTTGCCGTCCTTATACTTGTAAATGTTGCCAATAACTCCACATTTAGGGCAAGCAATCTCATCGTCCCAACGTGCTTTTTCCAGATAATCTCTACAAACCTGCTCTGTTGAAAATCTATTAAAAAAATCTATTAGATTGATGTCGGTTGTTGTATTCATGGTCTTATTGTATCACAAATACTGGGTGTGTCAAGTATATAATTGCCTTGTTTTTACAATGTCTCAGCTCAAGAACAACACACTCGAACTTGCCGGCATTAAGACCGCTAAGTCCGTTGCAAATGAGATTATAGCGGTCAGAGGGTTTTATACCCGGGAAATAGTAAAAACAGGCAAAAAGAACGGTATGAAGTTCAATTTTGATTATGCTGAACACGCCGACGTCTTTCCTCTGCCCGCAACGCTTGTAAACAGCCTCGGCGAGGATATAGCAACTAAATTTCCGGGCATGTCTATTAAGCTTTATAGTAACTATCCTTTTTCGCACAGGGAAAAACCTGTACTTGACGAGTTTGAGACAACGGCTCTTAAAACCCTTGAAGGTAATCCGGAGGAGCCGGTATGGTCCATAAGCAAAATAGGCGAAAAACGATCTATTAGGTATGTTGTACCCGATATTATGAAGCCGGCATGCGTAGGGTGCCACAACTCGCATCCCGGCTCGATTAAACGTAATTGGAAGACCGGAGACGTTAGAGGGGCTGTTGAGGTAATAGTACCGCTTGAAGAGGTTGAAGCGACCCTCTTTAGCGGTTTTGTCGAAGTCTTGGCCGTAGTCGTGGTGATCTTCGTTGTATTGATAACCATAACACTCTATCTGGTCAAAAAATATATAACCGCACAGGTAGTAACCCTGTCTAAAAACTTTAAGTT
>JAJRYL010000121.1 GCA_024275855.1 Deltaproteobacteria bacterium | reverse complement strand
TTCGTAAGATGGAGCTTAACAGCAACAAGCGCGGGGCAATGCAGAAGAAGGCGAAGCTGCAGAGCTAAGAAGAGCGCCGAAACTTAAAAGAGACGGGGGTAACGCTCAAGTCCGGCCCCTGTTTTTTCTTTTACCTGTACTGGAAGCCGTGGCGGGCCGCGCCCGCCACGGAGGCTTATCGGCAAGCTAACCGTACCCTGAGTAAGGCCGTTTTGCTCGTTGCCGCTGAAAAGTCCGTATAGGATAGAGCTATTCAGCTCTCTGGTAAGGCGGCGCCCGTAGGCCCGGTCTTTCTATAATGCTCTATGCCGTAACTCTTTTATACTTACCGGTCTTGCGCTTTGAGGCTCTTGCCGTCTCTTCTTTTAGTCCGCGCGCTTCTCTTTTGTTCCGCCTGTGTTCCGCTCGTTCCGGTATACTTATATCTTCTGACGTATCTTCATAAAATCTGCTCTTGCGGTTTTTTAAGAGCGTAACAGGCACACCGTTATCGGTTAAGGCGAACAGCCGCTTCAATCGACCCTACCGCAGTAAACCGCCACGTCTTACCCCGCACTCTTTAAATTCTTTTTATAATCCGTAGGCGCTACTACCTGTAGAGCCGAACCGCCGTTTCGGGTATGTAACGCGGCGGCACCTGTTGCTCTTGCGCCGGAGATGGAACTTGTCAGGCGTGAAAGCCTTGTGATTAATGGAAAGGTCTATTTTGTGGTTTTAGATTGGGAGCAGTCCGCTATGCCGGAGAAAGGTCTTTTAAAGATTGCCCGTGCCCCGTACTTAACGCCTGCAAAGGAGGCTCCGGCCTTAAAGGCTCCGAGGGTGAAGTGGACCTCTTTATCGAAAACCGCATTTTGAAAATCGGTCTTGCCGGTAAATTCAGCGTCGAAAAAGTGAGCCTGCTCTTTAAAGTGCGCAGAGGTGAAAAGAGACTCGTCATGGAAAGAGGCGTTGTCGAAGCGGGCGTCGAGATTGAACGTGGTGTTGGAAAAGTTTGCGGCGCCGGTAAAGGTGGCGCATTTAAAATTTACCCTGGAGAGAAACTCTATAGAGGAGAAGTCTACGCTGCCGTTAAAGACGGCGCACGAGAAGTTTATATCGCTTGCCGGTGCGCCGAGTACGGAGGCTTGCTCCGCGTATAAAAAGTCGTGCTCGAAGATAGTGCCTGACAGATCGGCCTCGACCCCTTGCTCCGCGCATTCGTTAATGCGGTTTAAAACAAGCCTGTTGAACTCTGCCGGTTCTATTGCGCCCTTTGCGCCGGCCGGGGCGTGGAAGCGGCAGTACTTAACGCCGCCCGGTACCTTGATAAGGTCTTTGTCTTTGCAGCACCACTCGTACTTAAGTGCCATAGCGCAGGGCATTATTGTCTCCGGATCTATTGTTATTAATAATTTATAAACCATTTTTAGTATAGCAGAAAAAAGGCGCGCGATAAAATAATTTACTCTTCCGCTTTCTGGAACCTGTCTATAACGGCGGCACCTACGGAGTCTCCCCAAACGTTTACCGTAGTGCGGCATCGGTCGAGGAACCAGTCGATAGAGAGAAGCATGGCGACGCCCTCTAACGGCAGCCCAGTCGCGTTAAGAACTATTACCATTGTCACGAGTCCGGCTTCGGGAATGCCGGCAGCGCCAACAGCTGCGAGCGTTGCCGTTAAAAAGACGACAAGCAGCATTGTAGCGCTCATGGGTATGTGGTAGGCCTGGGCGATAAAGATAACGGCGACGGCCTCGTACAGGGCCGTTCCGTCCATATTTATTGTCGCGCCTATCGGCAGTACGAAAGAGGCCGCGCGCGCACTGACCTTGTTGTTCTTTTCAACGCACTCCATTGTGGTTGGCAGTGTTGCCGAAGAGCTTGCCGTTGAAAAGGCGGTAAATAGGGCCTGCGCCATGCCGCTTACGTACCTGACGGGGCTGCGCCTTGTGAAGATAAAGAGGATAAGCGGAATGACGACGATAGAGTGAATGGCGAGCCCGCCTATTACGGTCGCCGCGTAGTAACCGAGCCGGGTCAGTTCGCCCCATACGGCGTTGCCGCCGCCGGTTATAGCCAACCGGTCTACGATAAGGCCGTATACGCCAAGGGGTAGCAGGTACATTACCCAGTGGATCATGCGGAGTATCGTTTCGTTGGCGCCGATGAAAAAGTCGGTTACCGTTTTTGCTTTTTCACCGACCACGGTAAGGGCGGCACCGAAAAAGAGTGTGAAAACGATTACGCCGAGCACGTTCATTGAGGCCATTGCCGCAAAGATATTTTTAGGTACCGCGCCGCGCTCGGGAGCGCTCTCATCTATAAAGACCTTTAGAATAGTATCTACTATTTCCGTGTTCTCTTTGCCCTGAATCCGCGCGGTAATCTCTGTACCGGTCTGCATGCCTATGCCCGGTTCTACTATTTGAACCAGCACAATACCTATTGCAACGGCTATTGCGGTTGTTAAAAAGTAGTAGGCGAGCGTTCTGATGCCGGTTCTGCCGACCTGACGAATGTCTCCGAGAGAGACTATTCCGGCGATAAGGCTACAGACCACAAGAGGGATAACGAGAAGGTTCAAGAGGTTTAAAAAAAGCTTGCCGGTAAAACGGACCAGCCTGTGCAGCGTGTACCAGAGGGCGTGCTTCGAGTATTCGCTCTTGGCCGCCGCCTCTGCCTGTTTGAGTTCGAACACTTTATTTTTGAGATTTTTCTGCTCTGTTAAAGCGTTTTTTACTTCAACCTCTAAGACGTTAAGGGTTCCGGTCGAGATTTTTTTATTTTTTGCCTCCTCAAGAGAGCGGGAGAGGCTGCGTACTTTTTTAGTAACCGAAGCCTCGGCGTAGGCGGCCCTCTGCCGCTCGGTAGAGGCGTCTGTTAATTCCGCCCTTGCAGATATTCCTGCATGCATCTGCGCCCCTCGGTACCAGCCGGTGAACCAGCCGGCTAAAAGGGCCACTATCAGCCCAAGCAGTATAAAACGTCTATGTTTAGGGTTCACCTGTAGACTCTTTCGCGGTATCGGTTTAAAAAACGGGCTTCTTGCCCAAAGTAACGAATTTCAATAGTAGTATATGGGCATTGGCAAGTATATTAAAAAAAAACCTGTTATACTAAATAAAGCAACCTCCGAATAGCTCAAAGCGCGGTTTTTCTTATACTTTGATGAGCTGCGATTATAGAGTAGCACGACACTTCTCTGTGTCGGGGAATGTTTGAATAAGTGAACCCTTTTTATACTTAACGGCTGGGCGAAAAGCTTGGTAAGAAGAGGGTTTTTATGCTATAGATAAGGGTCGTAATAAGAGTTTGGAGAATAGCACGAAAAACTTTAAGAGGAGTTTTGCGATGAGTTGTATAGAGATAACCATTACATGTCCTGTCTGTGAGACCGATTTTCAGAAGAAGGCGAGCGAGATGCCGGACGGCACCGTTATAGAGTGTCCCAAGTGCAAGGAAAAGACGACGATTCAGGGCGACATGTTTTCCAATATGGATAAAAGTGTCGAGGACGGCGGGTCTGCCGATTTTGAAGCCGGGGGCGGTTCCTGCGATCATGGCGGACATGGCGGGCCGGGTGGCCAGGGCGGCCAGGGCGGCCCGGGCGGTTTTAACGCCTGAGCCGAAGGAGTCCGAAGCGGTGCCGTGACTCGTCTTATTTTGAAACCTTTTAGCCGTATAGAGAGGGGCCGGAAATACTTCCGGCCCCTCTCTATTATTTTATAGTGTAAGCTTGCCGCATCCGTAAAACGGCCCGTCCGTAAATAGGTTCGGGTTTAGCGGTTCCTCATCTGCATGTCGAGCCTTCTGTTCTCTTTCATCAGAATACTTACCCGCTTTATGGACGAGGTTATCAACCTGTTGGAGCCTTTGTTCACTGTTCCGGCTTTTTCATACACGGCAAGAGCCTCTTTAAATCTTCCGAAAAACTCGGCGGAGAGACCGAGGTTGTAGTTTAAAGACAGACTGAGCGGGGCGAGCCTGTAAGCCTGCCTCCACCTCTGCCCTGCCTTCAGCATCCGCATATTTTTGGCAAACTCCAAACCTTCTTTCAACCCCTGCTTTGCCTCTTCGGACTCTATGCCTTCTTCCGACACCATAAGCTCTAACCGCACGGTAACGTAGTG
>JAJRYL010000120.1 GCA_024275855.1 Deltaproteobacteria bacterium | reverse complement strand
GTGCTCGACGCAGGAACATTTCTTAGAGAACTCTGTAAAAGGCTGCCATGAACAGAGCGCTTATGTGCAACCCCCGATACTATACGGTCGATTACGAGATCAACCCGTGGATGCATGTAAGGGAGAAGCCCGACACTCGCCTCGCCGCCGTTCAGTGGAAGAGGCTCTACGAGACTCTAATCGATCTCGGCATAGAGGTCGAGCTGATTGAGCCGGTAAAGGGGCTTCCGGATATGGTCTTTACGGCAAACGGCGGGCTTATCCATGACGGGAATTTTATACTCAGCAATTTTCGTTTCAAAGAGAGGCAGGGCGAGGCCGCGCACTTTGAGACGTGGGCGGAAAGAGACGGATTCGAGGTTTTCAGGCTGCCTGAAAACTCCATATTCGAGGGCGAGGGCGACATGCTTGCGCTTCCATCTTCAAGACCGGGTAAGACCGGAAGGCTTGTAGCCGGTTACCGCTTTCGATCCGACATCGGCTCGCATAATCTCGTAAGCGGAATACTCGGCCTTGAGGTCGTCTCGGTAGAGCTAACCTCGAAGCACTTCTACCACCTCGACACCTGCTTCTGTCCCTTAACAGAAGATATTGCTATCTACTACCCCGGAGCGTTTGACGAATACGGCCTAAAGGTGCTTTCAAGCACATTCAAAAACCTTCTGCCGCTTGAAGAACGGGACGCAAGGCACTTTTGCGCAAACGCTGTAGTGCGCGGAAAAGATATTATAATGAACAGATGCGGCGAAGCTCTTAGAAAACAGCTGAACGCCCTCGGTTTTATTCTTCACGAACTCGACCTGAGCGAATTTATCAAGTCGGGCGGAAGCGCCAAATGCCTTGTTCTTAAGCTCGATTAAAACCCGCCCTTACGCCTTCGTAAAAATTACACTTCCGGCGCAACCCCCCTGCGCAAGGTATTCTCTGTAATCGACACGGGGAAGAGAAAGTTTAAAAGATAGTCGTCTCCGCCGGACTTGGAGCCGAGCCCGGACATTGTAAATATCCGGCAACCCATAAAAGAAAATTACCCTTCAGGCGCAAACCCCCTGCGCAGGGTATTCTCTGTAATCGATACGGGAAAGAGAAAATTTAAAAAGTAGTCGCGTCCGCCGGACTTGGAGCCGAGCCCGGACATTGTAAATATCCGCCAACCCATAAAGAAAAATTACCCTTCAGGCGCAAACCCCCTGCGCAGGGTATTCTCTGTAATCGACACGGGAAAGAGAAAATTTAACAGGTAGTCGTATCCGCCGGACTTGGAGCCGAGCCCTGACATTTTAAAACCCCCGAAAGGCTGGCGCCCTACGAGCGCCCCTGTTATCTTACGGTTAATATAGATATTACCGGCACGCAAACGTGACCTCACCTTATCTATACTGACGGGGCTTCTTGAATAGATGCCGCCCGTTAACGCAAAGCGCGTTGAGTTGGCTATATCAATCGCTTCGTCTACATCAGCCGCATCGATGATAACAAGTACGGGGCCGAAAATTTCCTCCTGGGCTATCACGGCTTCCGGTGAAACATCGGTAAAGATCGTCGGCCCGACAAAAAAACCTGATTCAGGAACCGGGCCATAACTGTAGTGCAGTGTCGCCTCCTGCCTGCCGATCTCTATATACTTATGTATCTTCTTTAGGGCCGCCTTATCGATAACAGGGCCGATTATATTGGCGCACCGCTCCGGGTGTCCTATCGTAAGGCTCTCAACAGTCTCTGTAAGGCGCCTAATAAAGTCCTCTTTTATGCCTCCGACAAGTATCACCCTTGAGGCAGCCGAGCATTTTTGCCCCTGAAAACCGGTAAACGAACTGACTACTCCCTTTACAGCTTCGTCCATATCTGCGCTTGAGTCCACTATAATCGCGTTCTTTCCGCCCATCTCGGCAACAACCTTCTTTACGTTTACCTGTTCCGGTTCCGTATTGCCAGCCGACCTTACAATATCGAGCCCGACATCCATAGAACCGGTAAAGGCCACAACATCTACGCCGGAACTCTTTACAAGACCGGAGCCTACAACGGAACCGGACCCGAGCAGAAACTGCAACACGCCGTCGGGCAGGCCCACCTCTTTAAAAGCCTTCATTATATAAAAGGTCGTAAGGGGCGATAGACTCGACGGTTTGAGTATAACGGTGTTGCCTGTTACGAGGGCGGCGGAGGTCATGCCCATAGCAATGGCGAGCGGAAAATTCCACGGCGAAATTACCGCCACAACCCCGCGCGATACGTAGCGGCTGTGGTTGAGTTCGCCGGGCAGGTCGCCGTGCCTTTTAGGTTTACCTATACGCTTCATATCAAGGGCGTAAAACTTAAGAAAATCGATTGCCTCGGTTACGTCTCCATCGGCCTCGCGCCACGACTTTCCAACCTCAAAGACCTGTGTGGCGGCTATCTCCATACGCCTTTTTTCGACCCAGTCCGCGGCCCTTAAAAGATATTCGGCCCTCTTTTCTATGCCGGTTCCGCTCCACTCCTTAAAGACTTTTTTAGCGTCAACAACCGCTCTTTCGACCTCAAAAACCGTGGCGGAAGAGACCTCGGCCAACACTCTATCAGGTGCCGACGGGTCGATTGACGGGAACGTAACATCTGTAAAAATCTCATTGCCGCCTATTACAATAGGAACCTTCAGCGGAACAGCAAACAGGCTCTTAACCTCTTTAAGGACGGAAGAAAAATCCCGAACAGCTGCTCCATCGGAAAAATCCAAAAGGGGCGTATTGACAAAACTCTCCATCTCTTTATTTTCCGCCTTCCCGTCTCCGGTTTTTACTGCCATTGCCCCGAAAGTCTCATTGCGCAAAAGCACTTCAGGGTCGATCATCAACCTGTCAAAGTCGAGCTTATCGACAAACGATAGTTTCAAAAATGATTCATTCGACGTATTCTCCAGCAACCTTCGTACGAGATACGCCATGCCGGGAAGAAATTCGCCGACCGGCAGGTAATCGCGCACGCGAAAACCCATATCCGTTACAGCCTGTTTTACCGGTTCGGCCATGCCGTAAAGGGTCTGAAACTCCAGTGTCCTCTTTTCGAGCCCGAGCTCCTCGGCCACAGCCATAGCGTAAGAGATGCTTCGTATATTATGGCTCGCAATGGCCGGCCTTATTATATCCGTATTTTCAAGCAGCAGCCTTGTGAGCCTCTCGAAGTTACGGTCGGTCTCCGCCTTGTTAAGATATACCGGCACCGGCCATCCTTCAATAGAACTTATAATCCTCTCGTAATCCCAGTAAGCGCCCTTAACGAGCCTTACCCCTATCTTTCTCTTATACTCTCTCGCCCATTTAATCAGCCCCTTTAAATCCTCTTCGCTCTCCTTAAGATACGCCTGCACGGCAATGGCCGGGAATAAAAGATCGGGTGATTCGGTTACTACGCTCTTAAAGATATCAAAAGTTAAATTCTTAAGGTTATGGTGCTCCATATCGAAGGTTATAGAAAGAGAGTTGCCTGCGCTTTTTATTATCCTCTTTAGCGGGGGTTTTATATTTTTTATCGAGTCGTTGCGGCATGCGGGATCGAGACGAGAATAGAAAGAAGAGACCTTGAACGATACGTCGCCTCCGGGAATCGCGCCCTCATGGTTGAAGTCGAGTAGCTTATCCGGCGCCCGCCCCTGAACAAACCCCTTGAGTACACCGACAAGGTCGAGGTAGCGCCCTTCAAACCCGGCCGCTTCCACGCCGCTTAGCACGGTCTCTCCAAGCAGGTCTACGCAAAATGCCCTGCCCTGCTCCCTGATACGAGTGATCTCTTTTAGCGCGTCTTCGGGGCTGCTTCCGGCTATAAAGGTTTTTGCCAGCGAGGTTACGTTGGCCTTAATAAGTTTTCCGGCAACATAGGCGCTCACACCCTTGTGCGGTACCCATCGTTTAAGCGCCTTAGGCATAAGCGGACTATCGGAGTAAAAGTACTCAGAAAAGAGTTCGAGGAGTTCTTGTTCGGTCTTTACGGATGGAATAACATCTACAAAGCGAAAGAGCTGAACTTTGAAAGCCTCGTCCTTCATGGCCCAGTCCATAACGCGGCCCTTCCAGCGCGAACTATCGAAGAAACCGGGCACCCCGCCCCGCAGACCATCAAAGAGTTGCCTGCCTATTTCAAGCGTTCGACGACTCGTGGTCATAGCCCCCCCCTCTCTCTCTTATGTGCCAATGAAAGGTATCTGCCGTTTATCCGCACTTTAAAAGTATAATAACAGAAACAAGAGCGGCAGCCAGTCCGATTTTCAAAACAGCTGTAACCTGAAGCTTAAGAGACCGCACGACCTAACCGTATATTAGAACAGGCTGCAAATCACATCTGTAAAAAAATATATCCGTCCTATTTATAGACAAGTCATAAGCCTCTCGATATATCTTAACATAAAAACAGTCGGCTATATCACCTTATGCGGCGGCCTTTCGGAAGTACTTGGCGCAATGCAAAGCCAAAAGCTAAAACTCGGCGCGGTATCCCATTCTGATAAAGTAGTCCGTAGTCTTGTCAGTCAGGCCCGCTGAGCGTTGATAAGCGAGTTCCGCACCGCCTTCGAACTCAAACCTGAAGTCTCTCTTCCAGTACCAGTCCACTCTTAAAGAGGGTCTTGCCTTAAACTCTTTAGTGCTGTTAGCGT
>JAJRYL010000119.1 GCA_024275855.1 Deltaproteobacteria bacterium | reverse complement strand
CTGCAAGAGGGCATAACAATCGCCGGGGCTTCCGGTCAGATTTATAAGTTTCACGATGTGAAAAATCCGTTTTTAGAGGCACGCAGACGCAAGTTCAAGAGTGGAAGTAACTAATAGGAACGTAAAAAAAAGAGTTTAAGAAGAGAATAATCGAGAAGGAGTTATATACATGGCAAACGAAGTAACAACAAACGTAGGCTCGGCCGGAGAACTTGTCGCGGCCGAGATTGTTTCAAGGCTTGTAATAGATGCGGCGTATTCAGAGGCGGTAATGCCATCACTCGTACGTGTTGCGGATATAAGCTCAGAGTCCACCCTTAACGTAAAGTTTCCGCACTGGCCGCTGCTTACCGCCGGCAATTTAACCGAGGCTGCGGACATGAGTAACAGTGCCGTTGATACGACTTCAACAAGCGTCAGTGTTACCGAGGCCGGAATAATGATTACGGTCACCGACATACTGCTTAACAGTTCGTCCGTACTTGGCGGTTTAGAGCCGTACGCTACAGAGCTTGGCAAGGCGCTCGCCAACAAGATAGATACTGATCTGTTAACGACCGTTAACAGCTTTACCAGTACTGTCGGTACTACGGGTGTAAATATAAGCGAGGCCAATTTTCTCGAAGCCATCTATACGCTTGAGGCCGCAAACGCCAAGGGGCCTTTTGTTGCTGTGCTTCATCCTATTCAGATACATGACTTAAGGGTGAATATTATGAGTTCTCCGGGCTCTCTCTGGGGCGGGCCATCCGCTCCGGCTGAAGATCTTGGCGCTATGGCGAGCCTTTACGGTATAGATGTTTTTCAGTCAACGAACTGCGCTTCCGTAAATGTCAACGCCGACAGGCAGGGCGTAATGATGCCGCTTGGTAACCAGTCCGGGCTTGCTTATGTCTTGAAGACCGGTATAAATACCGAACTGCAAAGGGACGCGTCGTTACGGGCAACGGAAATTGTCGTAACGGCAATATACGGAAAGGGATGTGTCGATACCGGCGCGAGCGGCGGAGTTAAGATCATAACCGACCACGAGTAAAAGAGTCTGTTGTTAAAAGAGTGGGGGGGGGTGTAAACCCCCTCTCTTTTTAAAAAAAGATGGAGGAAGAGATGTCTGCCGTTAAGGAATCGATCTTGAAAAAGGGTTATATCCCGTTGGCCTGCAACAGCTTCGGAGGCATATCGTGGATGGGTACTGCGTTAGATAACTTTTGGATGTGGAACCGACAGTACACGGAGTACGAAGGCGGGGTTAAATATGTGCAGACTATAAAGGTCGATGAGCTTGGCGAGGCTGCTCTTCGTTACTGGAAAGATAAGTGGGTTCCGGTACTGCCGGTTGATGAAGGGCTGTTGAGGCGTATGGAAGATTCGCTAAGAGCGGACCGGTCGCTTATGAGTAGCGGGGTCAGCTTTCCGTCGGATGATTTTCTCGACCTTCCTGATAAGATTCCTGTTGTGAATATGGGGCCCGAGGTAAGAGAACTGCTTGGTCTTGAAAAAGTTAAAGGTCTTGAATTGCTGAATAAAAGGGCTTTGCCGGACCAGGTTATCGAATCGTATAAGAGAACAAAAGGATAATGATGGGTTGCAGACAAGCTGTTGAGAAGCTTGTAGGGCGCATGTATAAGCAGTACGAGAAGACAAAGGGCAGCCTTCCTGATAGTAAAACCGTGCGCAGTATGGAACAGAAGGCGCTCAGGGCCGCTATTAAGGTAGATAGAAAAAAATAGACCCGCCACCTGGTATCTGTTTGTGTTAGTTATTCAGCAAATTAAATCCTCTTAACCCTTGGCGCACCTATAGTATTGGCAGACGTTAAAGGTTATGCCCGACCGCACTTGGTCTGTTCGGTGCTCTGGCTGAAAGGATAGGAAAGTAATGGTTCAGATACTCAAAAATACGACAACACGGACTCTTTTAGAGGATGCTCTTACAAGAAAGGCCGACTTTAACGTCGGGGTTGCGGCTACCAAAAAGGTTGTGCCTAACCTCAACATTTCTTTCGATTGCGCGGCAGGGTCGGAGCAGTTCTTTTTAAACCTCAACAGGCGTAGCGCCAGGGTCACTACAGAACCGCATACCTACCTCGCTAACGAGTTACGCTTAACGGTCGGCAACGAAACCGATATCTGGCACATGGATGCCGTAGGAGACTTTAAGTGGGACATTGAGTACGCGACAGACCCGAGAATAAGCAAGGGCATACCTCTTGTTGAGCATTGGGACTTAACTTGCTCACCCGGCATACGGTTTTTGTATCAGGATACACTCGAAAACGATTGGGCTAAGAGCAGTATGGGCATGACGCTTTCCGAATACCTTGTCGCGAACATCCGCCCTGCGAAAGTTGTCGGTTCTTATGCTGTTTACTCAGACAAAAAAGACCACGCTGTAAGGCCGGACGGCTCCACAATAGTCAACTACGCCACAGGTAAACTCGCCCATATATACAGACCGCTCTGTGTAGACGCGGCGGGTAATCAAGTTTGGGGAGTTCTTAATATTACGGGCGGTACGCTCTCTATAGAGATACCCGCAAGCTACCTTGATAACGCCGTTTACCCTGTAACGCTCGACCCTACTATAGGGTACCAGACGGCAGGAGGGTCGTATAACACAGTCACAAACGGCATAAGGGCTTGTCGTTTTAACGCCCCTTCGTCGGGCGATGCAAATCCGGGGCAGCTATATGTCTACGCCTCGGCTAACGTAAACCCGCGAAGTCTTGTCGGGGCTGTTTATGCCGATAATGCCGGTACAGCGGCCAGCCGGAATAAGTTGTCTGCGGATTCTAACGTTATGTCGTTCTGGGACGGTGTCCACTGGCAAAATGACGCTATAACGTGGACAGGTATTGTGGCTGGAGTAGATTACTGGATAGCCGTAAACTGCGAAGATCACGCTATGAAGTACGACACCGGTACCGCCGGATTAAACGATATGGAGCATTACACCCGCATCTATGACGGCACTATGGATGCTACTTTCAGCGCAACTCCTTCAACACTTGCGTGGGAGTTCAGTATGTATATTACCTATACGGCAGGCGGCGGCGGTCTTTCAATTCCGGCGGCAATGCACCATTACAATAATATGAGGTTATGATATGCAAGCCTTAAAACAGAGCACGATCATTACTATAAAATTAGGGCCTTTTCTAAATAAGGTTGATGGCGTAACGGAAGAGGTTCTTTTGACCCCGCCGGTCGAGGTCTCTAAAAACGGAGCGGCCTTTGCCGCGAGGAACAGTGTTACGGCGGTATCGCACGATGCTGAGGGTTATTACGCCGTTGAGCTTAACGCTACGGATACGGGTACGCTCGGCAGGCTTCGGGTTAAGTCCCACGACAGTACAGTTCATCTGCCTGTCTGGCAGGAGTATATGATAATGCCCGCTAACGTATGGGATTCTCTATTCGGAGCCGATGTATTGCAGGTTGATTTAGCGCAGATGGGCGGCGTTGCTCAATCAGCCACAGATTTAAAAGACTTTGCGGATGCGGGGTATGATCCCTTAACGAAAAAAGTACAGGGCGTAGCGCTTGTAGATACCGTAACTACACTTACAGGTCACACCCCGCAGACCGCGAACCACACAGCAGGCATTGCCGCTATTCCAACGGTTATGAGGGGTACGGACGGTGCGGCTCTCGCTGTTGATTATACACCGGTTAGAGCCGCTAAGCTTGACAATGTAGACGCCGCCATAACGTCGCGCCAGCCCGCTGGCAACGTTACCGTAGGCGGATATGCCGCAGGGCAGGCTCCGGCAGACGGTGTGCTCGTTGCTCCGGGCAATAAACTCGCTACGGACGTTGCTGGCAAGGTGAGTGTCGGGGTGAATAGCGATAAGACCGGTTACTCTATTTTAGGGGTGAAGAGTACTCTCGACAACCTTAACGACTTTGATTCCTTGACCCAGCCGGTTGATGTCGGCAAGATATCCGGTTCGGTAAACGCAGCGTATAACCTTAAGGCTACGGCTCTCGCGGTAGTGGCAGCCGCTGCTGTTGCCGGAACACTCTCGACAGTATAGATGACTACAAATCTTACAGAGAGTACTAACGACCACTATAAAGGACGGCTTATTATATGGACTTCCGGGGTGTTAAAGGATCAGGCAACAGAGATAACCGGATACATTGGCGTAACCGGTAAGCTGAGTTATACGGCTGCAACAGAGGCTCCGGGCATTGGCGACACTTTTGTGGTGGTTTGATATGGCACCTATAACAAGACTAAGTATGATGGGAACCCCGGCTCGAAGAGTCGCAATTCTCGCCAAGCAGAAGTTTGTACCGGAGTTGAACAGCATTATAGCCAGGAGTGTTATCGGTAGAAGATTGAGCAAGGTTGGCATTAGAAGTTTCGGCGCAAGGGTTATAAATAGAACAAGTAGAGTAAAGGTGGTAAAGCGATGAAGCAGCAGTTTCTTTTAAGTACCGCGACAGATTTTCAGAGTTACGTTTACGAGTTCAACCTTAAGGTAGTGCCCGACCTTGCCACTATCACTATTTACAAACCAGGCGGCGACAATAAACTTGTAGACGCGGCGGCAATGACCGTCGGTTCCGACGGGTTGCTTTCGTACTCTCTCACGGCAGGGCAAAACAGTATTGAAGCGAGCAATTACAAGGCTGTTATCGCGTATACATACGGTTCTGTAGCGCACTACGTCACCCTCTTTTACGATGTCGTACTCAGCAGGCTTGTTACGGTCATAACCGATGAAGACGTGGTTATAGAACTGCCGCAGTTAAGAGAGAGCGGCTGGAGGGTGCATGGCACGGCAGAGGCAGGAACGGCTACAACGCTTGTCGATTCCGAACTCAAACGTTTTGAAGACGATTACTTTACCGGCGGCACCGTTCGTTCGCTCGATAAAGACGAGGTGAGAGGTGTACGGAACTTCGTATCCTCAACAGGTACGGTAACGGTAAGCGCCTTCTCCTCAAGTATTACAACTGACAAGTATATCATCATGCGTTCTTACTCGCAGGAGATACACAGGGCCTTTGAAAAGATAGAAGAGAGGCTTGTGCGGCTTGGCCGCCGTCCTGAGCTTGTGCTCGACCCGTACGATTTAAGAGAGGTACACATATATTACTCTGTGGCAGAGGTCTGCAAGGCCCTTGTAACTCAAAAGAACGATTTCTGGTGGGAGATGTGGAAATCGTATGAGGATAAGGCCGATACGGTCTTTATGAGTATCAATTTTAAGTACGACTCTTCGAGCAACGGTTACGTCTCTGAGAGCGAAGCGAAAACAGGGCTCGGTGTTATCCGTTCAACACGCGGCTAAGCAATAACTCTTATGAAGCCGGAAGTAACGGCAAGTAAAGGAGTAAGGTGGGCAATTTTAATACTGTTAAGGCTATTACCGAGAATATACTCGCTGTTTTAAAGGGTGAGGGTATCAACTTCTCTTGCAAAACATACGGGTCTGACGAGCATATTCCGGCTTCGATCCTTCCGTTTGGAGAGCTGTATTACGAGGGGGAGGACTTTGAGAATCAACATGCAGGTTGTCCGGGTTTTGTAGATGCCCGTTTTAAAGTACGACTGGTTCTTGGCGCGCGCGACGCGGCGGATACAATTATGAACGAACAGAAGTGGGTGCATGCTCTGCGCAGTGCTTTAACCGTATCAGCTCTTAACAGCGCAAAGTTGGCCTCTTCCATGCTTGTATCGAGGGTTACTACTGTTGGTATGGATATTGAAAATAAAGAGCGTTTTTCTGTGCTCTTCAGCAGAGTTTCAGTCAGGTACCGCGAGAACTGAACCGTTTTGGTGTCTTATAACCGTTAATCGCACATTTTAAGGAGTACAGGATATGGCAGAGAACAGAATATACGTGGCTCTTGGTGAAGAGAGTTCAAGAGGGGCTAAAGAGTCAACTACTGTCGGGTTTATACCGTGTCTCAGCCCGACAATACCTAAGATGGAGTTTGATGAAAAGAGGCGCGCGGAGTTCAGAGGCGAAGCCACATTAACCGGAGACAGCGCAATAACCCGTTTCAGCCGTAAATGGTCAGGTACTATTGAGATGCCGTTATATACGGAGGCAGGCACTACCCCGGGTATGGTAGGCACGCTTCTGCGCCATTTTTTCGGAACCGTGTCCACGGTAGAGACCCCTGTCGGGCAGTACAACCATATGATGTACCCGGTCTCTGATCCGTTCAGTACAGCCAATCTCGGTAATAAGGCTCTTACGCTGAACCTAAATATTAACGAAGGTTCGGTTATGAAGAACTGGCCTTTTGTCGGCGCAAGGGTTAAATCGCTCTCGTTTGAGCAGGAGGCAGGCAACCATCTTAAGGTTTCGGCTGAGACATTCGGACAGTGTCGAGACACAATAACCGCCGAGATCGGTACGCCTGTTTTCGCGGCGGAAAATTTAAGGTGCGACTATAACAACATGACGCTCTATACCGGTGCGATAACCCGTACAGGTACTGCGCCGGACTATACCGACTTTACTTTTACAGGCGCTACGCAGATAAAACCGGACAAGCTTTCTGTTAAGATCGAAAACGGCATGGAGGACATACTCAGGCTTACGGGCGGCAACGTCGATTACCCTGATAAGACCCGCATGGGCAAGTTCAAGGTAAGCATAGAGTTCACTATAGACTGGGAGGATCCGTCAAGCGGTTTTTCGTCTGTAAATGAGTTTACGGCGTGGATCACGTCGAGTTACGAGACCAACTTCTGCCTGCACTGGGACACCGGCACCGTAGCCGGCACCGGCGGCAACCACGGCCTTTATATAGACATACCGAGGGCGCAGCTAACGGGCGGCGAGCCGAGTTACAGTCTCGACAAAGATCCTATGGTTACCTTTAAGTACGAGGGGCTTTTAGACGCTGCAACAGGTTATATGGTCGGCCTGCTGCTTAAAAACAGCGCTACGGCGGTCTGATTACTGTACTGAACCGAACTCTTTGAGTTCGTAATTTTAAAAATGGAGGAAGTTATGGCGATAATCAGTTTCGATACAGAGTCAGTTATAGATTACCTGCCGGAGTATAGCGGCAACCGCGATACAGTAGACCCCTGCGTGGTTAAGTTGAAGTTTGTGCCTTTTTCGAGGCTTCAGCAGTACTCGCGCCTTTTGGCAGCGCGTTCAAAGAATATAACGGACGACGGCAGGGTTGCCGAGGTTTCGCTGTCCATACAGAAGAAGCAGTTTTGCGATAATGTTGAGTCTGTTTCCGGTTACTTTGTCGAGTCGAGCGAGGTGGTAGACCCGGAAACCTTCTATGAGACCGCAGATACCGAGCTTGTGGTCGAAATAATGGACGCAATGGTCTCTAACTCCAAACTCACAGAGGGTCAGAGAAAAAACTGATAGCGGGCTTTCGTTGGAGCCTGTTGGTTGCAAAGGACGAAAGCCCCTTTAACTGCGAGAGTTGCACCAATAAAGACCGCGATGTTAGAAACTGTAACAACGGCAAAGGTCTTACAGAGGCGGCAAGGGCTGTGGACTCTTACTCCGATGTTATTGTGGCCGAGCTTAAAGATAAGTCTGCTAATAAGGTCTTCAGGCTTGGTGATATTAGGTTATATGAGTGCCCGCTCAGTTATATAAACGTAGAGAGTGTTGAGGTTATACGCCTCGTCTCTCTGGCGGACGGCTCTTCTACGCTGTTGCTTGCGGGCGGCTGGGCAGCGCAGCCGACATGGTTTGTAGAGGCGTATGAGCTATATAAGACCGAGTTTTATAAAGAAGTAAAGGGGAGTGAGAATGAGCATGGAAACAGATGAACGCAACGCGGCAACAGAGGCGATGAAGACGTATACTGCCATTTTAAAGCG
>JAJRYL010000118.1 GCA_024275855.1 Deltaproteobacteria bacterium | reverse complement strand
GAGAAAAACCGTTAAAAAGAATTTGAAAATAGCGGAGCGATAAAGCAGAAGTACTTAAGTATCTGTTCTACCGGTCGTCGCGGTTCGTAGGGTGGCAACGCCACAATTCTGTCATGCTGAAACAAGATTTCAGCAGGCTGGATTGCGTTTTACCAACCCAACGTCTTTTTATAAAAAATTCAATAGGAGGCAAAATAGCTACCTGCTTGTTCGCCGGGCTACTTGCCATGTTGGTTATTATTATCAAACAACCGTTGGGTTACGCAACGCTAACCCAACCTGCCCGGCTATGGTGATTAGTAAAATATCGAGTGCTGAAAGCACCTGTCATGCTGAACTCGATTCAGCATCTCGCACATAATCCCAAATAGCTATTGCTTGTATAACAGGTCGTTATGTCAATTAGTTAATAAGGCAGATCAACTTTTATTAAATCTACACCTCGACCTTTTTCACATAAATCTCTTTAACTATTTCAGGGTCGAGCGCAAGCGTAGTCTCGTCCAACTGAAGCACAAAGGCAGGGCGTTTCTGATGTACTCTTAAGACTGTGCCGGGCACTATGCCAAGCGTAGAGAGTTTGTCGAGCCGGGTATGCTGGCGTGAAACAATAAAGATTATCCGCCCGGTCTCCCCTACTTTCAACTTATCGAGCGGATTTACAAGCGGGGTAATCTCGCTCTTTGTGGCTATACAGCAGTTGCCTTTTGGAATAGGCAGGCCGTGAGGACAGGTCGGCGGGTGGCCTATAAGCGTACAGATGGACTCCGCTACTTCGGGCGTAAGCGTATGCTCGAAACTACAGGCGTTCTTCTCCATATTCTCGTCGTCCATAGCGAGCACCTCGGTTAAGAGCCGCTCGGCAAGACGGTGCCTGCGTATGGCCTCTCTTGCGAGCGACTCGCCGGTATCCGTAAGCGTTACACTGTCGCCCTCTACATTAATTAGGCCGTTGGCCGACATAGTATCGAGCGTGCTTCTGTCGGCCTCCTCCTTAACCTCTTCTATCTCTAAAAGAGCGGCTACAGAGCTTCTACCGGCCTCGCGCTCGCTCCATATAAACTCCAAAACCTCTTCCGTCGCCCTGTCATGTTCCATGTCACGCTCCGCTATTGCGTTAAATAAAATATTTGATGAATCTGAACCTTATATCTACCGCAGTATATATAAGGCAATATTGGTTAATTGAATATAAAACGCTCAAGGGTTAGAAAGTTACCCCTAAAAAGCGTAAAACAAAATTGAGCACCCCGCCCGCGAAGAGCGCGAACGGAAAGATAAAGGCCGTGATAAGCAGCGCCGTTACAAGGCCGCGTTCTTTTATTATTATAAACATATTTGCCACGCACGGAACAAAGAGCGTGATGGTAACGAGGCTTACGACCGACTGTACGGGGTCGAGCAGGCCGTCTCTTTGCAGGGCCAACAGGCCGGCGGCTCCGTAGTCCCGCCGTAAAAAACCGACTATAAAGGCCTGAGTAGCCTCTATCGGCAGCCCTAAAAAACCCTCTATAAGCGGCCCCGTAGCAACCTCAATGGCGTTCAGGGCGTGGGTTCTGTCGAGCACAAAGAGCACCAGCGTACCGAGCACAAAGAGCGGCAGGGCCTCTTTCAGGTACCATTCTACACGAACAACGGTCTTTAAAAGCACATTCTTCATCTGGGGAATGCGTATCGGCGGCACCTCCATAATAAAGTCCGAAGTCTCGCCAGGAAGTATAAGGGAAGAGAGAAAACCGACGATGAAGATGATAAAGATAACCGTGCCCATCCAGACAATGGTGGCAGAGAGAGAAATAGAGCTTAACATACCCAATATTACCCCTAACTGCGCCGAGCACGGCACGCCGAGGGCGAGCAGAAGCGTTACTATAATACGCTCTTTACGGGTTTCGAGTATGCGGGTGGTCATTGTGGCCATAGTGTCGCAGCCCAAACCCAATACCATCGGAAGAACGGCCTTGCCGTTTAACCCCATCAGCCTGAAGATTTTGTATACCATTATGGCCAGACGAGGCAGGTAACCGGAGTCTTCAAGAATAGAGAAAAAGACGAAAAAGAAACTGACAATAGGCATAACTATAGCTATGGCGTAGGTAAAGGCCATAGTGATAATGCCGTACTGCCCGACTATAAGGTCGTGAATAAGCCCGCTTGGAAATACGTACTCTACAACTCGCGCGCTCCACGGATTAATAAACTGACCGAAGATAAACTTTTCAACAAAATCGACCGCGTAACCGGCGCCGAGCACCCCGACAAACTGATACATAAGGTATAAAACGAAGAGCAGAAGAGGTATGCCCCAGACCGGGTGCATGGAAATATCGCCGATAAAACCGGCGAGCTTCGATTGCGACGCCTCTTTTTTAGTAGTCACCTTGCGCAGCAGTTTATCTGCCGCGCCAAGGCGTATGCGGTTTATGAGGTACCCTATAGGCTCGGAGTATTGAGATGTTATCGCGCCGTTTATCTTCTCTATCCGCTTTATAACTTCCGTTTTCAGGTTCTTCTTCAGCCACTTATCTATTGTGGTGTCGCCGGAAAGGATCATCATAGCGATAGAGCGGCGCGATATTTTAGCCTCCGGCAGAAGTTTTGCTATCGCGTCGATTGCGGTCTCTATCTCTTTTGGATACTTAAGAGTGGACTTCGCTACCCTGTTTAACGTAAGCACATTGCCTATTTTATCGAGATTCCAGCCCTGCGTGGCGATTGTGGGAATTACGTTAAGGCCGACAGCGTCGGCAAAACCCTTTAAGTTAATAGAGATGCCGCGCTCTCCGGCCTCGTCGTACATATTGAGCGCAAGCGTAAGAGGTACCTCCATTTCGAGCAGCTGAATGGTAATAAGTAACCCGCGCCGGATATTCTTGGCGTCGAGCACCTGAAGCACAGACGTTATCTCCTCTTCGAGCAGAATATCCCTTGTAACGGTCTCGTCTTCGCTCATAGGCACAAGCGAGTTTATACCGGGCGAGTCTATAAGCTCTACGCTCGTGCCCTTAAGGCGCGCCGGGCCGCGCGAAACCTCTACAGTGGTGCCGGGATAGTTGGAAACCGTGGCGTACCTGCCGGTAAGCGCTCCGAATATTACGGATTTGCCGACATTCGGGTTACCGACAAGGGCGAGCTTTGGACAATCAGCAGGAGCCGGAGTATTTTTGTTAGAGCAGTCCATTGATAATAACATTCATTTTCAATAAGTGTAGAAAAAAAAGCTCAGGAGCAATCCGAGCAGTATCCGTACAGTTCGAGTTTGTGATTTACAACGGTAAAACCGAACTTCTTGGCTGTCTCGGCCTGAAGTTCTTCAATCTTCTGGTTCTGAAACTCAAAACTCTTTGAGCATTTCATGCAGATTATATGGTCGTGGTGGCCATGTTCGGGCACGTTTTCGAAACGGGAATGGCCGTCGCCGAACTGCCGCTCAATAGCGAGACCAGAGTCGGTTAAGAGCTTCATGGTTCTATAAACCGTGGCGTAACTGACCTTTGAGGTCTTGCGTTTTACCTTTTTTATAAGTTCGTCGAGGCTGATATGCGTATCTGTTTTGAAGAAGACGGCGGCAATGTAGTCGCGCTGGGCAGTGGACTTCAACCCCTTCGATTCGAGGTACGACTTGAGGGCTTCCATCTTGTTGACTCTTTTCATGCGGTATACCTGATATAGGTGCTCTGAAAGGGTCTTACAGGTTTAAGCGCAGAAGATAAATGGAGCGGGAGACGGGGCTCGAACCCGCTACCTCAACCTTGGCAAGGTTGCGCTCTACCAGATGAGCTACTCCCGCATGCACTTTAAGAGAACAAAAACAACATCGGTAATATTATCATAACGGCAGATTGAGTCAAGACTTAATAGAGGAGTTGAGTTTTTTTTATAATCATCCAAAATAACGTTTAACTACAGTAGTGACTACCCTACAAGACTTATGATATTTGACGCAAAAGTAGCGGATTTTGCAAACGGACGTTGGGTTACGCTTTGCTAACCCAACCTACTGTAACATCGCTCGTTAAGAGACCGTCGAAGACAAGAATGCCTATCTTTGATGTCGCGGCGCTGGCGGTACCGGCAACCAGAAACATAAAACAGATAAAAACCGGAACTATTCGCTTTATCCAGCTCATCAGTATTTTTCCTCTCTATTCAGGTAGGAATCGACCTTAGCCGTTCTTTTTACCGACACTCTGGCTCGGGTGCGATATCTCAAGGATTACCACGTCACCGTCGGCTACAAACGGGCCGTGAACCTCACCCGGAGGACGGCTTGCGTAAAAACCCTTCTCAAGCCACACGCCAAAGGCTTCGTCGTACAAACGGCCCGAAACAACAAATATCTCTTCAGGATAGTCGTGGCACTTAGAGCCGAAGGACTTGGTGGAG
>JAJRYL010000117.1 GCA_024275855.1 Deltaproteobacteria bacterium | reverse complement strand
CTCTTTTAAAAGAGGCGAGCCGATCAGGCTTATGCGAGACGCGGTTGTTCTCGCTTTTGCGGTTTATGAAAAGAGAGACGAGGTTACGGGCATGGCCGGGTTCGAAGTGGTAAAGATGCTTTACGGCGGCAAGGTCCGCTCCGGCGCGGAAGCGAAAGAGAGTCTCGGAGCGAATAGGGTCTCCGGAGGCTGACAGTTACTTTAAGAGCGCAAGATTTTATAAGATAAAGATTGAAGTAAGACTGAAAACGGATAGAATTATTTTATTGAGGACACAAGGTTCTCGTGTTTAAACGGAGGTAAGAAGAATGCTGGCGGCTGAAAAGAAGAAAGAAATTATAGAGAACTACAAGACGCATGACGGGGATACCGGTTCGCCCGAGGTACAGGTAGCTCTTTTGAGTGAGCGTATAAACGGCCTTAGCGATCATTTCAAGGCCAATAAAGGCGACCACCATTCACGCAGGGGACTTCTAAAGATGGTTGGTCGCCGCAGACGTCTGCTTGAGTATGTAAAAAAGCAGGATGTCGAGAGATATAAGTCCCTCATCAAGAGACTCGGTCTGAGGCGTTAATCCGCCTACCGGTCCGGGGTCTGGCGCGCGGTTCGTATTTGTGTAACGCAGCCGCGCGGAAAAGCAAGGCGGCGTACGTCAGGGGGCGTGCGCTGGTGTAAGGAAATCAAACAGTATAAAAAAAGAAGCAACGTTAGGAGAATTCCAAGTAGATGGTTAAAAAATACGATGTAGAGTTCGGTGGCAGAAGCATAGAGGTTGAGACGGGCCGCATGGCAAAGCAGGCGCACGGTTCCTGTACCGTAAGGTATGGCGATACGGTCGTTCTCGTTACGGCGTGCCGCACAGATAAACCTTCGACCAATGTCGATTTTCTTCCGCTTACCGTAAATTATCAGGAAATGAACTATGCCGCGGGTAAGATACCGGGCGGGTTTTTTAAACGTGAAGGCAGACCGGGCGAAAAAGAGACGCTGACCTCAAGGCTGATCGACAGGCCGCTCAGGCCGCTCTTTCCAGAAGGTTACTTTAACGAGACACAGGTAATAGCTACCGTGCTCTCTGTAGATAAAGAGAACGATCCGGAAATCGTGGCTATGCTCGGTGCCTCTATCTCCCTTTGCATCTCCGACATCCCGTACACCAGCGCTATTGCCGCTGTCCGTGTCGGCCATGTTGACGGAAGTTTTGTCTGCAACCCGACGATGGCGCAAAAAGAGGTATCTGAACTCGACCTTATAGTCGCCGGAACCGAAGACTCGATACTTATGGTAGAGGGCGGCGCAAAGGGCGCGAGCGAAGACTTTATGCTTGAGGCGCTCGCTTTCGCGCAGGATAATATCAGGGTAGTTACCGATCTTCAAAAGAGAATAGTT
Source organism: Deltaproteobacteria bacterium (assembly GCA_024275855.1). GTDB lineage: Bacteria > Desulfobacterota > GWC2-55-46 > GWC2-55-46 > JADFVP01 > JADFVP01. Next base: position 11,265 of record JAJRYL010000117.1, on the reverse strand, counting down.
GAAGACGCGGCGCCGGTTAAGTTTTCCGTGCCGCCGGTCGAGACCGACGAAGCGCTTGCCGCGCGCGTTGCCGAGGTTGTAGAGGAAGATCTTAGAGGCGCGCTCAATATCGCTACGAAGATAGAGCGTTACGCCCGTTTTTCAGAAATAAAGACAAACACCAAGGCGGCGCTGGCCGAAGAGTTCGAGGGCCGCGAGAGCGAAATCAGCGCTGCCTTCGGGAATCTTAAGTACCGTATAATGCGCGAGATAGTAACCAAAGAGAAGCGCAGGGTGGACGGTCGCGGGCCAACGGACATAAGGGAGATTACCTGCGACGTAGGAATTTTGCCACGCACCCACGGTTCCGCGCTCTTTACAAGGGGCGAGACCCAGGCGCTTGTCGTCTCTACCCTCGGTACCTCCGACGACGAGCAGAGGATAGACGCCCTTACCGGATGGGAGTACAAGAAGTTTATGCTGCACTATAACTTCCCGCCGTTCTGTGTCGGAGAGGTTAAGTTTATGAGAAGTCCGGGACGCAGGGAGATCGGCCACGGCGCGCTTGCCGAAAGGGCGGTGGTAAAGACCATTCCGACCGACAACCCAGACTTTCCGTATACCGTTCGCGTGGTCTCAGACGTGCTTGAGTCCAACGGCTCCTCTTCCATGGCAACCGTCTGCGGAGCCTCGCTCGCGCTGATGGACGCCGGAGTTCCTACCACGGGCCACGTTGCCGGAATAGCCATGGGGCTTATCAAAGAGGGCGACGATATGGTAATCCTTTCCGATATTCTCGGAGACGAAGACCACCTTGGAGATATGGACTTTAAGGTAGCCGGAACACGCGACGGAATTACCGCGCTTCAGATGGATATAAAGATCGCCGGACTCTCTACCGAGATTATGAAAGACGCGCTCTATCAGGCGCGCGAGGGCAGGTTTCATATTCTCGGTTTAATGGAGGCCGCAATAGATAAGCCGCGCTCCGAGTATTCTGAGTACGCCCCGCGCATCATCACCATTATGGTTAAGCAGGAGCGTATTAAGGACGTTATCGGCCCCGGCGGAAAGAATATCAAGTCTATCGTTGCCGAGTGCGGCGTAAAGGTTGATATAGACGATTCTGGTAAGGTAAGCATTGCTTCGAGCGACGACGAAGCCGCGCAAAAGGCCATTGCTATGGTAAAGGCGCTTACTCAGGACGCTGAAATCGGCAGGATCTATCTGGGTAAGGTAAAGAAGATAGTCGATTTTGGAGCTTTTGTCGAGATCTTCCCGGGTACCGAAGGGCTTGTCCACATCTCGCAGCTTGAAGAGGGCAGGGTAGCCAATGTACGCGACGTAATAAAAGATAACGACGAGTTTCTGGTAAAGGTGCTCGATATCGACAGGCAGGGCAAGATTCGTCTTTCGAGAAAAGAGGCCATCGGCCAGACTCTCGAAGACTAATCGGCTCTTTAATTATTAAACTCTCCCTGCGGTACTTTCATATTACCGCGGGGAGAGTTATAACCGTTAATCATCCGGAAAAGGGAATATGCCGAGAATCAAAAAGAGTATACTCGAAAGCGGCATAAACGTTATAACCGAAGAGATGCCCGGCGCCGAATCCGCTACGCTCGGCATTTGGGTGAAGACCGGGTCGCGCAACGAGCCGGCTGGCTTAAACGGCATCTCCCACTTCATAGAACATCTGCTCTTTAAGGGTACTCCAAAGCGTACCGCGCTCGAAATCTCGCGCGAGATAGAGTCGGTAGGCGGGGTGCTCAACGCGTTTACAAGCCGCGAGTATACCTGTTTTTACGCAAAGGTGCTCAACAAGGATATTCCGCGCGCCGCCAACCTTCTTTCCGACATCTTCTTAAATCCTAACTTCGACCCAGTTGAGATGGACAAGGAGCGTTCAGTCGTGCTCCAGGAAATCAAGATGGTCGAGGACACCCCTGACGACATTATCCACGACATATACGCCGGCGAGTTCTGGAAAGGGCACCCGCTTGCATACCCCGTGCTCGGGCCCGAAAAGAATATCAAGGCTCTGACAAGAGACGATATAATGGAGTATTACGAGGCTCATTACCGCTCGCATAACGTCTTTATCGTTGCCGCCGGAGGCATTAAACACGATGCCGTTGTGAAGCTTATTAAGAAGGGTTTTGGCCGTTTAAAGATTAGCGACCCGCCGGAAAAGGTGCCGGACCCGGTAGCGCACCCCGGGGTTCGTCTTGTAAATAAGGACCTTGAGCAGGTAAACCTCTGCCTCGGCGTACCGGTTCCTTCGCAGTCTCATCCCGACAGGTATAAACTCTACCTGCTCAATACTATTTTAGGTTCCGGTATGAGCTCGCGCCTCTTTCAGGAGGTTCGAGAGAAGAGGGGGCTTGCGTACTCGATCTTTTCGTACCTAAATCTGTATAAAGATTCCGGCTCCCTTGTGGTCTATTCGGGCACGACAAAAGAGAACTTTTCAGAACTTATCGGCATCGTGTTGAAAGAGTTTTCAAAAATGCGGCGCGGGGTTACGAAGCTTGAGCTGAAAGAGGCGAAGAGCCAGTTGAAGGGCGGAATGTTTTTAGGGCTTGAGAGTTCCGATAACAGGATGACCAAACTCGCGAGGGACGAAATTTATTATGGCGGCACTGTTGAGCTTAAGTCGATTGTCTCTTCGATAGACCGGGTTCGCGCGGACTCTATCGAGAAGATGGCAAACGAACTTTTAAAACCGTCGAAGGTTATGCTCACCGCGCTTGGCCGTGTCAAGGGCGCTCTTCTTCCGAGGGGGTTAAAGAGTTCAACGGCTGCCAAAACACGTAAAAAACGTAAAAAGTCCGCCTGATCTATCTAAGTGTTGCCGTACTGTTATCCAAAATATAAAGGGTTGAAATATGAGGGTACTTGTAATCGAAGACGAGAAAAAGGTCGCTTCATTCATAAAGCGCGGCCTTGAGCAGGAGAGCTACGCCGTCGATGTCGCCCATGACGGTATAGACGGACAGCACTACGCCGAGGTGAATGAGTACGACGCTATTATTTTAGATATAATGCTTCCGGGCAAGAGCGGTCTCGCCGTCTTAAAAGAGCTTAAAGAGAAGGGGGTAGAGACACCCGTGCTTCTCCTTACAGCCCGCGACTCCGTTGAAGACAGGGTAGAGGGCTTGGATGTCGGGGCGGACGATTACCTTACTAAACCCTTCGCCTTCGAAGAGCTTCTCGCGCGTTTAAGGGTTCTGATGCGCAGGGGCGGGTACGGCTCTCCTATGCTCAAGTTCGAGGATCTTTCGCTCGACCCGGCCACCCGTAAGGCCAAGCGGGGCGATAAAGAGGTTGACCTTACCGTTAAAGAGTACGCGCTTTTGGAGTACCTGCTTAGAAACCCTGACCGTGTGCTCACACGCACGCTTATCTCAGAGCATGTCTGGGATCAGGCCTTCGATTCTGAGACAAATGTCGTTGATGTTTATATAAATCATCTGCGAGCTAAGGTAGATAAAGATGTCTCCTGTAAGCTTATCCACACGGTGCGCGGTGTCGGTTACGTACTGAAAAAAGAGCAAGAGTAACTCGTGGGCGAATTTCGGGGTGGCCTCTCAGGTGCTCACTTTCTGGTGGGTATGTTTGAAGGCTGCCTCTCTTCAGGTGCGCGCACTCTCATGCGGGCGAGCTTGAAAGAGCGGCCCGCGGGCCTGTTCAGGGGTGTGCCTTCAGGCGCGCGCACCCTCTCTTGTGCGCATTCTTAAGGGCGGACTCTTCAGTTGCTCATATATTCACGTAGACCTATTTTATACCCTCTCTCTTTTTGATTTCTTCTATTGATTCATTAATATCGTTTTTTTCAGCAGGGTAAACTCTTCATGGGCGTTTACTTATGTGGACTCTTAAAGAGTATTTATCCGTATGCGGGCGTGCTTAAATGCGGCCTCTTCAGCGCTTTACCTTTACGTTGTCATATTTAAAGGCAGGTCTGCTTTAAGTAAGGTTTATATAAAAGAGCGGCCCCTTCTCAGAGAGTGACATTTTTTAAAGAGGCCGCCTCATTCGCTCACCCAGTTTTTTCACCTCTCGTCTGCCTGTATCTCTATGGTGGTTATCTCTGCCTGTCTCTAACTCTTAACGCTCCACCACTTTTCCAACCATCAGCCGCACCGCTTCAGCACCCCTCATTCATAGACTTTGCGCCGCTTTTCTGGTACTCTTAAAGTATATATACTGTTATTTTTTATACGCTTTCAACCCTGTTCATCTCCTCTTTTATCCCTTGCGGGGTAATAAAATCAAGGGGTTGCGCTATTTTGTTATTCACATGTACGGAGAGCCATGTTATCTGATAAAAACTATATCTCGTTAGAGGAAATTGTAGGCAAAGAGCAGGTGAGCGCCTCTAAAGAAGATCTGCTCTGCTACTCGTACGACGCGACCAACACCACCTACCTGCCGGACGCGGTTATCTTTCCGGCGAACGCTTTAGAGGTATCGCGTATCGTGGAGCTTGCCAATCTAAGGGGCTTTTCTATAATAGCGCGCGGAGCCGGGTCGGGATTTACCGGCGGCAGCCTCGCGGTATCGGGCGGAGTGGTGCTCTCTACCGAGCGGATGAAACGGGTAATCAAGATAGATGAAGAGAACCTTACCGCTACCGTAGAGCCGGGTGTTATTACGTGGGAGTTTCAGCAGGATGTTGAGGCGTTGGGACTCTTTTATCCGCCGGACCCGACCTCTAAGAAGATATCGACCATAGGCGGCAATATCGCCGAGTGCGCAGGCGGGCCGAGGGCCGTAAAGTACGGCGTAACGCGCGATTATGTCTTAGGGCTTGAGGTTGTGCTTCCGACCGGCGAGATTATAAAGACCGGCACCTCTACCATGAAGGGCGTTGTCGGTTACGACCTCACCCGTTTAATGGTCGGTTCGGAGGGAACGCTCGGCATAGTAACAGGCGCTACGCTAAGACTTATTCCGAAACCGGAGTCTGTTGTTACTATGCTCGCCTTTTTCCCCGGAATCAGCGAGGCCGCCGCAGCGGTTGCAGATATAGTCGCCGCGCGTATTATGCCCTCTACTCTTGAGCTGATCGACTCGTTTTCGATTAAGTGCATTGAGGAGTACGACCCCGTTAGATTCGCCGGTGTAGGCGCTCTTTTAATAGTAGAGGTTGACGGCAGGCCCGAGAGTGTAAAGATAGAGGCAGAGCTGGTTAACGGGGTCTGCAAAGCGGCAGGCGCTACCAATATTGAGACGGCGACCGATAAGCGCGCCGTAAAGAACCTCTGGAAGGCACGCCGCTCTATCTCTCCGGCGCTCTTTAAGCTGAAACCGAACAAGATAAATGAAGACGTAGTAGTGCCGCGCTCGAAGATAATAGAGCTTATGACCGGGTTGGAGAGTATAGGTAAAGAGCGCGGGCTTATTATAGCCTGCTTCGGCCACGCCGGTGACGGTAATATCCATATGAATATAATGTACGACAGAAACGACGACGCAGAGGCCGCAAGGGCGAGCGAGGCCGTTAAGGAGGCTTTTGAGCTTACGCTCTCGCTCGGCGGAACTATCTCGGGAGAGCACGGCGTAGGTACCACTAAGGCCGAGTACCTTGAAATGGAAATTGGTTCTGTCGAGGTCGCCCTTATGCGCAGGTTAAAAGAGTGTTTCGACCCGAAGGGCATAATGAATCCGGGTAAGATATTTAGCAATAAGAGCGCGGTTCGAGTTACATAAGCGGCACAGGTTTCGGACGGCTCATTTTTTTGTTGATTGGCAGGTCTTGATATGAAAGATTTAAAGAGTTTTTTGAGTGAAATAGATAAGTGCGTCAAGTGCGGCACCTGCCGTTCCATCTGTCCGACTACGCGTGTGCTCGGACGCGAGAGCGCGTGCGCGCGCGGCAAGCTGACCCTTATTCGTGCGTATATCGAGGGCGAGCTTGAGATGAGCGACGATTACACGCGCCACGTAAAAGAGTGCGCAATGTGCGGCGGCTGTAGAGACGTCTGCCCGGCGGGGGTCAAAACCACAGATGTCTACCTTGCGGCAAGGGCTGACCTTGTTAAGGTCAACGGGTTGTCATTTCTCGAAAGAATGGTCTTCAAGAATCTCGACTCCACCCGCCTGATGCCCTCTGTGCTGCGCCTCGGCGCCCGTTTCAAAGGGCTTCTTTTTAAAGCCGCTTCACCTGCCGAAGCGGGTACGGCTTCGGCTATAGAGACCGATACGGGTCTGATCTCCCGTTTCTCTCTTCCGCTTGTCGGAGGGGGCAGGTTGATGCCTACCGTCGCGAAGAGGTTCTTTCTCGACCTGAAAGAGGTGCGCAGGCTGGGCAAAAGACCCAAGAAAGCCTCTTCGAATACTTCGGAAACCGCTTCTGTTAAAGTCGCCTTTTTTGCCGGTTGCGGCGTAAACTACCTTATGCCTCATGTCGGTACCGCCTCGTTAAAGTGTATAGAGCGCACGGGTGCCGCTGTTTCGGTGCCTAAAGGCCAGGTCTGCTGCGGTATGCCGGCCTTTTATACCGGAGACGTAGAGACGGCTGAGCGGCTGGCGAGAAAAAACATAGAGGTCTTTGAAGAGTACGGGTACGATTTTGTGGCGACCTCTTGCGCCACGTGCAGCCACGGACTCAAAACAGTCTTTAAGAAACTCTTTGAAAATGACGATGAGATGAGGGACAGGGCAGAGGCCTTTAGCGCAAAGGTACGTGATATTACGGAGCTTCTCGCGCGCGATCTCAAACCTGTCAAAACTGTGGAGGGTATCAGCCCGACCGCGCCTGAGAGCGGCGGTAAAGAGGCGGTAAAACAGATAAGCGTAACGTACCACGACCCGTGCCACTTAAACAGAAATCAGGGTATAAAGGCCGAACCCCGCGCCCTTTTGGAAGACGCCGAAGGAGTTGACTTTAAGAACATGAAGTTCGCCTGCTCCTGCTGCGGGCTTGGCGGCGGCCTCAGTATGACCAACTACGACCTTAGCATCGCTATTACAAAACGGAAGGCCGATGGGGCAATAGCCTCCGGCGCAGACGTTATAGCCACGGCGTGCCCCGGCTGCATAGTACAGTTAAGGGACGCGATGCAGCGTTATGGTGTGGATAAGAAGGTGGTTCATGTGGTAGAACTTCTGTAACCGGTTTAAATCTTATCCGCTGTTTATTGCTGCGTAACATCAGGGTAGTTCGCTGATTATTCAGGAACGAAAAAGAAAAAGCGCGCTTCTTCTTTTTTCCATCTTTAAATGAGTTTCGGTTATTGAAAGAAACGGCACTTCTGTGCGCCGTAGCAAGGTCTGTGTAAATCGGGTTTTGTTTGGAGTATTAACGTAAAGAGTATCAATCCTTAAAAAGGGTTTCTTCTTTAATGGTAAATCTCTCGCTCTGTATTCATAATCACCAACCTGCCGGAAATTTTGATTTTGTACTTAAAGACGCGTATAAGCGGTCGTACTGGCCTTTTTTGCAGACGCTTTCAAGATACCCGTCTATCAAACTTACGCTGCACAACTCCGGGTACCTGCTTGACTGGATAGTTAAGAACAGGCCGGAGTACATAGAGCTTCTTGGCGTTATGGTAGACCGGGGGCAGGTAGAGGTGCTTGGCGGCGGATTCTACGAACCTATTCTTCCGGTTATTCCGGACGAGGACAGGGTCGGGCAGGTAAAGCTGATGGCCGACCGGATAGAACTGCTCCTTGGCAAGAGGCCGCGCGGTATGTGGCTTGCCGAAAGGGTATGGGAGCCGACGCTGCCAACGAGCCTGAAGGCCGCGGGCGTGGAGTATATCCTTGTAGACGACCACCACTTTATAAAGTCCGGTATCAGCCCCGAAAAGCTCTCCGGTTATTACCTTACCGAAGACAGGGGAAACGTCGTAAAGGTCTTTCCCGGAAGCGAGCTTCTGAGGTACCTGATACCTTTCAGGACGGTTGACGAATTCGAGAGCGAGCTTAAGAAACTTAGCGACTCTAATGAAAACTCCGCGATAATCTACGGCGACGACGGAGAGAAGTTCGGCGTCTGGCCCGGTACCTATAAACTCGTCTTCGAGGACGGATGGTTAGAGGACTTTTTCAAGCGTATCTCTTCTCTCGACTGGATAAAGACGGTTACGCTCTCTGAGTACATGGACAAAGAGGAGCCGCTCGGCAGGGTCTATCTGCCTACTACGTCGTATATGGAAATGGGCGAGTGGTCGTTGCCCCGTGAGGCCTCAGAGGCGTACTCGACGCTAAATAAAGTTATGGAGCACGAAGAGGGCGGAGAGCTTGTCAGGCGGTTCATGCAGGGCGGTACGTGGCGTAACTTTTTCTCAAAGTACCCGGAGTCTAACTGGATGCACAAGCGCATGCTTCAGGTAAGCTCTACGCTCAGCGGCCTTAGAGCGGACGGGGCGAAGATAGAGAATATGGCGGAGGCCGAAGAGTGCCTGTACCGGGCGCAGGCTAACGACGCGTACTGGCACGGGGTGTTCGGCGGGCTCTACCTGCCGCACCTCAGAACAGAGGTATACAGGAACATTATAGAGGCCGAGGCGCTTGTCTTAAAACGGGTTGCCTCCGGCAATGTTGTTATCGACGATCTCGATCTCGATACCGACGGTTTTAACGAGGTTGTGTTAAGAACAAGGGACCTCTCTCTCTTTTTCAGCCCGAAGAACGGCGGCAGCCTCTTTGAGCTCGACTACGTTCCGGCCCGTACCAATCTCTGTAATACTCTTACACGCTGGCCCGAGGTTTATCATAACAAGGTAAGGGAACTTTCGGGCGCAGGACAAGAGGGCGGTCAGACAAAGAGCATACACGACCTTGTGGCCGCTAAAGAGGAGGGGCTCGAAGAGTTTCTTGTAGTCGATTCAAATAGAAGAGGCTCCTTTAAAGAGCATTTTATAACGGAGGACGACAGCCTCGACGATTTTGCCCGCAACAGGCATACTGAGCTTTCCGATTTTCATATCGGCCCGTATTCGAGCGAGATAACGGAAAACGGGCTTTTGCTAGAAAGAACCGCCGTGGTTAACGGCGTTAACGTGTCGGTATCGAAGCGGGTTGAGGCGGTAGGCGGGCACAGTTTTAAAGTAGATTATACCGTAAAGACGGCGGCGGCAGGCTCTTTAAACGAGTCTGCCGGAGGGGCCGCACCCGTCGGGCCGCTCTTCGGGGTAGAGATGAACCTGTTGCTGCCGTGTTGCGACGGGCCTGCCACCTTCTACAGTTTCGCCCCGTCCAAACCCGGTTTCGGAGAGTTCGGGCTCGGCACAAAGGGTGAAATAGACGGGGTTGAAAGGGTACGCCTCGTAGACGAGCATACGGGTTTAGTAATGAGTATCGACCTCGACAGAAGAGTAAGGCTCTGGCGGTATCCGGTCTATACGGTCTCTCTTTCGGAGGCCGGTTTCGAAAAGATATATCAGGGTTCGTGCCTGCTCTTTTTACTGCCGTTCGACCTTAAGAAGGGCGCTAAAGAGGAGTTCTCCATGCTGGTGCGGGTAGAGACGCTCGAAGGGGAGTAGGGCGGCTTACTTTTAGTTGTTACGATTTTTATTACCGGAGTTGATATTGACCGATACCGACAGTAACGCCGGGGGAAGCATGCGCGACGATATTAAAGAGAAGGCTTTATTGATAAAGCTTCTTATTCTCGACGTAGACGGCGTAATGACCGACGGATCTATAATCTATAGCGGCGACGGTGTAGAGACAAAGGCCTTCAACGTAAAGGACGGCCACGGCATAAAGCTCTTTATGGCCGCCGGGCACGACGTTGCCATAATAACCGCGAGAAGCTCTGAGGCTGTTATCCGGCGGGCAAAGGATTTGGGCATAAAGCTGCTCTATCAGGGTGCCGTTGATAAGCGCAAGGCCTTTGAGCAGATATTAAAGGCGAGGTCTTTAGCGCCTGAAGAGACCGCTTACATCGGGGACGATATAATAGACCTGCCGGTCTTGAGACTCGCAGGTCTTTCGGCTACCGTAGCCGACGCCGTAGAACCTGTTATAAACGCTGTAGATTACGTGGCCGCCCTTTCCGGCGGGCGCGGCGCGGTAAGGGAGGTAGTAGAGTTGATTTTAAAGGCGCAGGGCCTTTGGCACGGCCTTACAAAAAAGTACATGGAGTAATCCGTAGCTCGGTTTAAAGCTGCCCTGCCTGCCGCGTCTGCCTGTTAGCTTAAATGGCTTTACAGAAATACGACCCGGTGGTATAATTTTTGCAAGGAGTCGGCTCCGCCTGACCCTCATGGATAACCAGTTGTTTTGTATGAGTATTGTTGTGCAGGTAGCGTTGACATTATGAGTCGGAATGAAACGTAAGGTAAAGGCCGTCTCCGGTCTTTTTATAGTAGTTAGCGTACTCGGGCTTGCGGTTTTGGTAGCGCTCCATCACATGAACAGCAAGGGGCTTGAAATCGTCAAAACCGAGGACCGCTCGATCGGGGTAAAGATGAGCGGAATCCATTACTCATCTACCAGAGACGGTAAGACCGAGTGGGTGCTCGACGCTAAAAGCGCCACGACCTTTAAAATGGGTGAAAAAACCATCTTTGATACCGTAAGGCTCGTCTTTTTCGCCTCGGACGCCTCTACCTACAAGTTGACGGCTAAAGAGGGCAGGGTGGACGAGAGCACAGGAGAGGTAAGGGTAGAAGGGGACGTGCGCGTGACCTCTATGGACGGTACTTACTCCCTGAAGACCGAAAGGCTCGACTATTCGTCTGAGCTGAAGTCCTTCAGTACCGACGACGCGGTGAGTATTGTTGCCGGGGGTATGGACGTTACCGGTATCGGGCTTATGATAGATATAGACAAAGGGTTGCTTAAGATAGATAAAGAGATCAGGGCGGTGCTGAATGACGCTCTGTAAAGAGGCCGTTAAGGCCCGGCATATTCAAAACGCAACCCGTTCTCTACCTTTCGGGCTCTCTCTTTTAACGCTTCTTGTGATGCTTGTATCGGTTTCGCCTGAAACTGTTTTTGCGGCTGAAGGCGGCACCGGGGCGCAAGGGGCGGTCTTTAAAGAGGTGGTCTTGCAGGGGGGCGGCTCAAAAGCGGCGGCTACTGAAGTTGAGGTTTCCAAAGAGGTCGGCTCAAAAGCGGCGGCTACTGAAGCGGAGGCTCCCAAAGAGGTCGGCTCAAAAGCGGCGGCTACTGAAGTTGAGGCTCCCAAAGGGGTCGGCTCAAAAGCGGCGGCTACTGAAGTTGAGGCTCCCAAAGGGGTCGGCTCAAAAGCGGCGGCATCGAAAGTAAAAAAGCCCGGCAAAGCCGAAAAAAAGGTTCCGCTCGTTATTACCTCCGATTCGCTTG
>JAJRYL010000116.1 GCA_024275855.1 Deltaproteobacteria bacterium | reverse complement strand
TTGATGCCCGCATTGTCTTTTGCCCCGTGCAACCGGCTGTAGGCCGGCTGTATTACCCCTATGCTTGAGCTGAGAAAGGACATGAAGTACGTAATCATTAAACTTGCGATTCTGTAATGAGTAACCGCTGCAAGTCCCATGTACGCGCTTACCACAATAGTGTCGAGCTGCACTCTCAGAGAAGCAGATAAGTTTGTAATAAACATAAGGTAGCTGTACGAAAAGAGGGTTTTGGCCGTCGATCTGCACCAACCTCCTACCTTAAAGCGTATAAACGGCAGGTTCTTTTTTGCATAATAGATTGTTAGAATCTGCGCCGGAATTGCGGCCGCAACCGTCACAATTGCAAGGGCCAGCAACCGGTAGCCCATAACCAGCACCGCAACCACAAGTACGGTTCTGATAATCAGGGTTAACATCTGTAAAAAAGAGATTATATCGTAACGGATTTGTGAGACAAGAATGCCTCTAAAAACCTTTAACGGGAATTCTACAGCCATATTTACGCCAAGTATCAGGATTACTATGGCGAAGAGGTTCACGTCAGCCGGGTTGTCGACAAGCCTTGACGCCGATATCGCTATGACGATACTTATCAGCAGTACAACTGCTCCCATGATAAAGTATAACGGAAGCGCGGTATTTACGACCTTGTTGCACGTCTGTTCATCACCGGCGCCGATCGCGCCCGCTATGTGCCGGTTAACCGCGGTGGCGAGCCCTAAGTCGAGCAGGCCGTAGTACCCTATCAGCGTGCCTATAAGGGCCCAGAACCCGTACATTCTGTCACCCAGTGAGTGGATTACGAAGGGCATTAAAAATAGCGATACTACTATCTGGGCAAAGAGGTATACGGTGTTGGACGCGGAACCTTTTGCGAGTTTTTTGCCTATTGTACTCATTATTTTGTTTTTGTCACTTTACGGTACAGCTCTGTATACCGCTTGGCCTGTAACTCCAGAGTGTACTCCTTAAGGGCAATTTCGCGACACTTTTTACCCATTTTATCTCTCAGTCCGTCATCCTCAAGCAGTTCAATGATGCCGTCGATTAAACCGTCTACATCCTCCGGCTCGGCAAGGTAACCCGTGATGCCGGGTCGTACGATATCGGAGACTCCTCCTACGTTGAACGACAGTACCGGAGTGCCGCAGGCTATGCTTTCATGAATAACCAGTGGAATGTTGTCCGCACGGGTAGGCAAAACAAATATATCCGCAACGGAATACGCTACCGCTCTTAATCGTTCGCTAGGGATAAAGCCAAGGTTAATGGTCTTTATACCGACTTCCGCCTCAATACCCTCACCTTTGTTTCCAAGGATCAGCAGTACGATATTTGATTTTAACTTAGCCGGCAAGTCCTGTAATGCCCGCATAAGTAAATCGCCGCCTTTTCTTTTATCTTGTATAGAGGTAGCGGCGAACATAATTACTTTTTTATCCTGCGGTATCTCGATCATAGGGCGATATTTTTCTGAATCCAGTGGGCGCAGAACCTTACAGTTTATGCCGTACGGAATAAAATGGATAGGCAAATGCTTGAGTAAGCTCCTTTTAGCAAGGTCGGTCAGCCACCTGCTCGGGCAGACTATGTGGAGGTTAGAGCGATTGAATACCCATTTTTTGAGTTTCCATTCCAGGCGTGTATTGTCCATCTTAATAGCCGGGTAGATATTTTTATAGGGGCACTTACCGCAACCTGTTTCCCAGCGGTCGCAGTCGTAGCTGTAAGCGCAATGGCCTGTAAGGCACCACATGTCGTGGAATGAAAAGACTGAGGGTTTATCTTTTGTTAGTGAGGGAAGAGCCAGGTACGACAAGAAACTGGCATGAGTCCCATGAAAATTAAGAAGGTCGGCCTCTTTATACAGGTCGAGTTTCTTAATTCCGAAAGAGCTGATTTTATGAATATCGCACAATCCAAGCCTGCTTGTTATACGCCGTATAAGCGGTTCCCACATATTGCCGCGTGGCAGCACAAAAACCTCAGGAGAGCCTGTTTTTTTCTCTTCGCATAAGATCTTTGAATCGATGCCTGTCTGTAGCAGTGTAGAATGAAGGCTGTACATGGCCGCGGCGCCGCCGCCGCCGCCTGAAACAGCATCACTCCTCCACATGTGCAAGACCTTCAATTGTTACCTGCCTTTCTCTTATTACGGCCTGTCTTTAGGGGGGTAACATTTGGTGCCGACCACTACAACCCACGGACTGAAAAAGAATGTGTTTCGTCCTTTAAGCGGTTTATGCTTAAATAATTTTTCAACCGTCCAGACTGTTCTCCAGACCACTCTTTTTTTTATACGGCTTACGAGGTCTGTTCTGTTATTCATAATCCAGAAATCAAAGTCTTCGTAATAATCACAGTAGTCAATATTAATATTGAGCCGGTTAATATACTTTTGTAACCTTTTTACGGACATTAATAAGGTATTATGCGCCATGAGGCAGTCGTAGTCGGCAACAAGTCTGGTTATATAATGAAAGTATCTGAAATTAGGAATGGCTATCAGCAGCCTTCCTCCAGGCTTTAATATCTCGACATGTTTTTGCAATACAGGTAACGGGTCTTGAAAATGCTCGACAAGCCCTACAGAAAAAACAAGGTCGTACTGTTTTTCGAACTTGTATGAAAAGAGATCAGCGTTAATGATGTTGGCATCTTTAACTCCATACGTCTCCATGCGTTTTGTAGTATTTATTGTTGCGTCGGCAAAATCTATTCCATTAACTTCATACCCTAAAGCTCTGTGTAATTGTACAAGGTTATCCCCCGGCACGCATCCAAGCTCTATCATGCTTTTATCTTTAGAGTATTCTATATCCTTAAGCAGTTCAGTAAACGGAAAGAGCCGCAACGGGGTTTGTTTCTTAATATTGCTGTTCCATGTCTCATCCCAGAATTTTTCGTCTGTCAGATTATTTTTCATATTCCGAGCACCAACCGCCTTATGCTTTTAATCATGGGAGTGTGGGGTTAAGGCTGCAAAATACTCAGCCTGTTCCGCCCTAAGTTTATCGCACAGTCTGCCTTCTGGCAGTTCAACATCCGCGTAGGTGATAACACGGTCTTTGGGTATGTCGCGTCTTAGCTTGCAGCCGGTCGAGAGGCTCATCGGAAGCAGCTTTTCCGCATTGCTTGTCTCGTAATTTTCCGCAACGCCGTAACAGGTGAAACCGCCGATACCGTCAAGTATCTCTCCTGCCAACAGGTTACGCTTGGCGGTAGTTACAACATCGACAACAGGGCCGCTGTCTAAAGGTGTGAGCGTTGCGTCGTTAAAGAGAACCGCTCTTGCGACCGTAAGCGGGGTCTCGAAGTGGCAGAGGTGGTATGGAGTATAAAAGAAATACAGCGGGCCGTCGCCCAGCTTGTAGTAGTTGAGGTAACGCTGCTGTATGGGGTGCTCGTTATAACCGAGGATAAAGACTCCCGGAGCCGGTTTCGCGCCGAGGATGTAATCGACAAGGCCGGTTGAAAGCAGTTGGTCCATCGGAAAAAGTTTTACGGCATCGTTAAC
>JAJRYL010000115.1 GCA_024275855.1 Deltaproteobacteria bacterium | reverse complement strand
TTCCGCCGATGGTGATAAAGGCGGCATCGAGGTTGAGAAATATTAAACCGTTTCCTCCGCGCACTATCGCGGAGCTTATAAGCACTATACCCAGGAGTATACCGCCAAAGGTCATTATGTTCATTTTTAGAGTACCCCTCCATGGGTATCAGGCGGACCGACATACTGCGAAGGCCGACATGCCTGTCTCTTCGCAATACTCCTTTTCAGTATATCGCCCGAACTGAGAAAAGCTTTAGTGAAAAAAGCGCCGCGCATAAATAATACAACAGGTGAACAAAATGGAAAGAGACCCGGCATACGCCAGCCGCTAATACTCTCTCGGCACGGCCAGCATCCGCTCAAGCGAGGCCACCGCCTTTAACCGTATCTCTTCCGGCACGCTCACTATGTTTTTCATCTCGCGCAGGCTCACTACCACGTCTTCGAGCGTTGTCAATTTCATATTGGGGCAGATCAACGACTCGGACGGCATAACGAACTCTTTATCCGGGTTGTCCAACTTCAGCCTGTAGAGTATGCCCATCTCCGTGCCTACTATTATCGTCTTGGCCTCGGTCTCTTTCGCGTACTTGTACATACCCGAGGTCGAGCAGACGTAGTCTGCAAGTTCTACAACATCGGGCGCGCACTCGGGGTGGCAGACAAAGACCGCTCCGGGGTGCTCCTCTTTTGCCTTAAATACCTCGGCAGGGGTCAGCATGTCGTGCGTTACGCAAAAACCGTCCCACCACTCCATCTTTTTGTCCGTCTGTTTCGAGACGTACATAGATAGATTCCGGTCCGGAATCATGTAAACGCTTTCCGACTCGACGGAATCGACCACGCGCGCGGCGTTGGCCGAAGTACAGCAGATATCGCTAAGCGCCTTAACGCTCGCGCTTGTATTTACGTACGCGACCACGGGTACGCCCGGCCTCTTCTCTTTCTCAACGGCGAGCTGCTCAGCCGTAATCATATCGGCCATCGGACAACCGGCATCTATCCGGGGAAGGATTATCGTCTTTTCCGGCGCTAAAATAGCCGCGCTCTCCGCCATGAAATGAACTCCGCAAAAAACTATCACTTTAGCGTTAGAGTCAGCCGCGGCCTGCGAAAGGGCAAGCGAGTCCCCGGTAAGGTCGGCGGCCTCCTGTACCTCGTCGCGCTGATAATTATGCGCTATCATAAATGCGTCGCGCTCTTTAAGCAGAACCTTCAGTTCCGCTCTCAACTCATCTTTACTTGCCATTTTTCGCCTCTTCGCAATACTCTGTTGTCTATCAATATTTTATATTATATTCAAAGAGTAGATCAAGCTCCGGTCTTTGCCATACCGCCATACTTTATGATAATATGGTTTTATCTCAAAAGGCAATTATTTATTCTAAATGTTTATTTTACCTCGTCGGCATTAATCTTTAATAGATGGAGTTTACCGGTGGCGCTCTCCGACCATGAAAAAAAATACCTGCTTCGGCTCGCGCGCATTACGATTGAGGATTCTCTTACGGAACAAAAGAGCGGCGCCCCCGAAGCGGCCGCAATAGAGTCGGAAGGCGGAGCTTTGAAAGAAAGACGCGGCGCGTTCGTAACGCTTAAAAGCAACGGTCACCTTCGCGGCTGCATAGGAACTTTCTCTGAAGAGAAACCGCTTTACAAAACAGTGATGGAAATGGCTGTTGCCGCCGCCACGCACGACCCCCGTTTTATACCCGTCACCGTTGAAGAGCTTAAGGTGCTTACAATAGAGATATCGGCTCTTACGCCGCTTGCCGTTATAGACGACGCGGCCTCTATTGAAATAGGCCGCCACGGTATCTATATAAGCAAAGACGGTTTGGCGGGCGTGCTTCTGCCGCAGGTGGCAACGGAGAACAACCTTGATAGAACCGCTTTTTTAGAGATGGTCTGTTCGAAAGCCGGACTCGGCAGAGAAGAGTGGAAAGAGGGCGCAACTATCTCGACCTTTGAGGCCGAGATATTTTCAGAAGATGCGCACCTGCGGTGAGCAACCTTTGCGAAAGCACCAAACCTTCTGTATGCTCTTGCGAGAAAAACCAGGTAGGTTTCAAGTACACGACATACGCTGCCCGGCACCGCTACTACTGCGCAGGGCAATACCAGGTACTCTTGTGGTTAACGGTGCACCTGCGCCAAACGGAGCTATGCAGGTTGCCAATTCCCCCTGTGCAGCATTACAAACTGTTGTTGGGTTACGCTTCACTAACCCAACCTACCCGGCTTTAGTCCCGTAGGTTGAATTTCGTTTCTCTTACCAACCTACGAAAGCAACCACCCAGACCCTGAATCAAGTTCAGGGTGACAGCTTCTCATTTCTCTAACTCTTTAGACATTTCTACTCTACTCTGCAACTTGAAAATACGCACCACGCAAAGTGGTTACAACAAACAGAGTGAAAATATATTTGCCAACCCCTTCAACCACCCGGACCCTGAATCAAGTTCAGGGTGACAGGTCGCCCCCCCTCCACGCAACAGCGACTACTTAACGGCTTTTGCGATGCGCTCTATCGCGTCTACAATCGTGTCGAGCGAGGTAGCGTACGAGAGACGAAGCGAATTATCGTCGCCAAAGGCGCTGCCCGGTACTACGGCTACTCCGGCGGTATCGAGCAGGTAGGCCGAAAGAGAGACCGAGCCGGTTATACCGTTTCTGCCGTATAACCCGCTTACATCCGGAAAGACATAAAACGCTCCGCTCGGCACAGGGCACTTAACACCCTCTATGGCGTTAAGCCCGTCTACCATAATGTCGCGCCTCTTGACAAACTCTTTTGTCATGCTCGATATAGAGTCCTGCGGGCCGTTCAACGCCTCTACCGCCGCCCACTGGCTGATAGAGGCCGGGTTGGATGTGGACTGGCTCTGTATCTTCGTCATAGCGCTTATAAGTTCGCGCGGCCCTGCCGCGTAACCTATGCGCCAGCCAGTCATAGAGTACGCCTTCGACACGCCGTTTAAAACCACGCTCGAACACATTATCTCGTCCGAAATAGAGGCGATGGAGGTGAACTCAAAGCCGTCGTAAACGAGCTTTTCATATATATCGTCGGTAATAATTAAAAGGCCGTTTTTAAGGGCGAGAGCGGCGAGAGCGGCAAGCTCCGCCTTCGTATAAGCGGCGCCCGTAGGGTTGGACGGGCTGTTTATGATAACCGCTTTGGTCTGTGGAGTAATGGCTGTGGCAAATGCCTCCGGGGTCATCTTAAAACCTGTAGCCACGGTGGTGGATACAATAACCGGCGTACCGCCGGAGAGCGTTACTATAGCCGGATACGATACCCAGTACGGCCCCGGTATAATTACCTCGTCGCCGGGGTTGAGCAGGGCCTGAAAAAGATTGTATATCGAGTGCTTGCCGCCGCAGGAGACTATAACGTCGGCGCGGTCGTAATGAAGCCCGTTATCTCTTTTGAACTTTTCTATAATGGCGTCTTTAAGCTCCACTATTCCGCCAACGGGCGTGTACTTTGTATACCCTTTGCGTATCGCCTCTATCGCCGCCTCTTTAATATTTTCCGGCGTATCAAAGTCCGGCTCACCGGCGCCGAGCCCTAAAATATCGCGCCCCCCGGCCTTAAGCGCCTTTGCCTTGGCGGTTATGGCAAGCGTTACCGACTCTTCGAGCGTATCGAGCCTTGTTGAGATTTTTAGCATTTATCTATTCTCTCCTGAAAAAAATTTACCGTACGTATCTACTCTTTACCCGAACCTGTTTTACTGTAACGGCTCTTTAGCCTGAGCACGACCTTTGGCGTTACAAAGTGGGAGATATCGCCCCCGAAGCGCGCTATCTCTTTTATAAAACGAGAGCTTATCGGGGCGTAGTTGTCCTGCGTCATCATAAAGACCGTCTCGACGGACGGCTCTATCCTGCGGTTTGTAAGCGCCATCTGAAACTCGTACTCAAAGTCCGAAATGACCCTCAAACCCCGAAGCACTGTAGTCGCGCCGACACTCTTGACGTAATCTACCAAAAGCGTATCGAACGATTCTACACGCACGCCCTTCACGCCCTTTAACTCGGCGCGCATCATGGCAAGCCGCTCCTTTACGCTAAACAGGGTCGTCTTAGAGGTACTCTCTGCGACACCCACAATAAGTTCGTCGAAGAGGCCGCGGCCGCGCCGTATAATGTCGAGGTGCCCCTTTGTAACGGGGTCGAACGTACCGGGGTAGACCCCTACGCGCCTCTTTTTATCCGTCATCTTTAAAATCCTCAATTATGGCAGCGCCGTTAACGCTTCGCCGCTACCCTTTATATTTGAAAAGAGATAGAGCGCGCTATCGCCGTACGGCCTGATTTCGTCTATACGGAGAGAACCGGTCTCTGTTCCTGTCACGGCCTCTACGCCGTCGAAGATCAGCGGCGCCTTGCCGGACGCTTCGGCAACCAGCACGCCACCCGCCGAGAGCAGGGCAGTAGAGGCGATTAAAGCAATAACCCCTGCAAGCAGCGAAGAGCCATACGGAGGGTCGAGAAAGATAAGGCCGAAGCTCTCGCCGCGCCGCGCCATCCCCCGCACGGCAAGCTTTACGTCTCTTTTTAAGACAAGGGCAGGTTCCTCAAGGCCGCAGGCCGAGAGGTTCTTCTCTATTATGGAAATCGCTTTAGGATCGGAATCGACAAAACAGGTAAAAACCGCGCCTCTGCTTAACGCCTCGATACCTACCGCGCCGGTACCTGCGAACAGGTCGAGCACACGGGAGCCGGAAAGCGCTACCCGTGTAGCTAAAAGGTTAAAGAGGGCTTCTCTAACCCTGTCTGTAGTCGGCCTTATATCGAACCCCTTAAAGTGCCCGAGCCGCTTGCCCCTCAGTTTTCCGCCGACCACCCTCATAATTCCAGCCCTGACCTCTCTTCTTTTCCGGCGTATTCGCCGGGCACGCAAAAGATCAAGTGCCGAGCAGCTTAACGGAGATTAACCTGGCACGGGGGCCGTCGAACTCCGAAAAGTAGAGCGCCTGCCACTGCCCGAGCGCGAGCCGCCCCTTTGTAACGGGTATAGTAACGCTATTGCCCATAATAAGAGACTTTACATGGGCGTCGGCATTTCTGCCGTACTCGCCCTTGTTATGCTTAAAGGTCGGGTTGTTCGGTATTAAATCGGCCAGAAAATCCTGCAGGTCGCCTTCGAGGTCGTGGTCGGCGTTATTAAGATGTACCGCTCCGGTAGTATGCCCGGTAGAGATAATCGCTATGCCCTCCTCTACTCCGCTCTCCGATACCATGGTCTCTACCTGCGCGGTAATATTTACCTCTTCCGTGCCGCCGGTACTCTTTATCCTTACTGAACCGTTAAATACCTTCAACCCCGTCTCCCCCTCTATTCTAATAATGGTAAAT
>JAJRYL010000114.1 GCA_024275855.1 Deltaproteobacteria bacterium | reverse complement strand
GGTTGTAATTCCAATAGGAACAGGGCCGGAGAACCTTCTTGAAAGGGTCTGGTGAGCGTCCGTCAAGAGGCGGCCTTTGAGCATGGTGGATAAGAGAGATTCTGTAAAAACAGGGTCTTTAGGAAAGATTACCTCTAAGGAACGGCCAATAGCGGAGGTTCTCGATACCTCGCAGAGTGTCTCGGCCGCGAGGTTGAAGGTGCGTATGTTGAGCGCTTTATCTACCCCTATAATACCGTCGGGCAGGCTCTCTAAAATATCTTCGTACATAATCATGCTGTATAAACCCCGCTTAACCGCTTGAGTGCTTAAAGTTTAGGCATTATAGCAGGGCAGCGCGGATAAAGCAAATCGAAACGGTAGGAAGTTGATATGCGCATTGCCTTAAATTTACGCTTTTAAGGGTTGGGGCTTTTTTCGGCTTGAACATTTTACCGCTTTAAACGATAATCCGGTGATGGAAAAGGAACTTGTAGCAGGACTGATAATTCGCGGCTCCCGCCTTCTTCTGGTTCGTAATATTAAGTACGGCGGGCTGCGCGTAGAGCCTCCGGGCGGCAAGGTGGAGCCGGGCGAGGGGCGCGAGAGCGCGTTAAGGCGCGAGGTAGGCGAGGAGACCGGGTTGAAGGTGAAGAGGCTCGACTTCTTCGGCATTTTCGAGACCGATTCGCCGGAGGGGTCTTTTAAGGTCTTTACTTATCTCTGCCTGACGGAAGAGGGTGAGCCGCGTATTACCGAGCCGGAAAAGATAGCGGGTTTCGGGTGGTATACTTTTAGCGGGCTTAAGGGGTTGAGCGAAAGCGGGTTGCTGGTGCCCAATATGGTTGCCGCGCTCGAAAAGCTGAAAAAATATCTTCTGTAAGGCAGGGGCAAAAAGGCGAATACTGTGAGAACCGGTCTATTTTCGGCGATGGGAAGTAAGCGCCTTCAGCAGGGTGTTTTCAGCGGTACGCCTTCGGCGGGATAAATAAGGTTGGTTTTTCGTACCGTACGGTACGTCCGTATTCCATCGTTAAGTCGCCGGACAGTCCGCTGTTTTGAGGGTAAGCGCAAGCCGTTACTTGTAGACCAGGCCGGGATCTAAATTGTAGGTATACGGCAGGTTGTTAACCTTCCAGCCGTTGACCGTTCTGTGTCCGTCTTTGCCGGTTTGGCCTTCGAAGCTGTCGTCCATGTAGAGGGTGTTGGTAAACCCTGCTTTTGAAAGCATTTTGGCGGCGGCCTCGGCCCTTGCGCCGCTTCTGCACATCAAGATCAGCGTATCGTCTTTTTTGTACCGCTCGGATACTTTGGCGACGAATTCGGGGTTCATCTCCCAGCCCGGAAAGAACTTCAGCGGAATGTTCGGCACGCCGTTCGGCATGTCGGGGTGCCCTACGAAGAGGTACTCGGCTTTTGTGCGCACGTCGATTATAGAGGTATTGGAAGGGTTTGCCAAAACCAGCCGGTACGACTCTTTAGAGTCCACCGCTTCGGGTTCAGCCGCGTTCGCTACCGTAAGAGTGAAGAGTGCCACGCAGGCGGTTAACAGGGTTGTGCCGAGTGTGAAGTTCATGCTTATATCTCCGTAATAATGAGCTTGATAAGTTTGCGTTACTTAGAGAAGAGCCTCTTAATAGCCGTTCTGTAAGGGCGTGTCGCAACGCCCTTTTCGGTTACGATCCCGGCTACCAACCTGCCTGGGGTAACGTCGAAGGCCGGGTTCAGCACGTTTATGCCGGCAGGCGCAACACGTTTCCCATTCCAGTGCGTTACCTCCTTTGTGTCGCGCTCTTCAATCGGTATACCTGTTCCGTCCTTTATCTTCATATCTATCGTAGAGAGCGGGGCGGCTACGTAAAAGGGTATTTTGTGCTCTTTGGCGAGCACAGCCACCATGTAGGTTCCTATCTTGTTGGCGACATCTCCGTTAGAGGCTATGCGGTCGGCCCCGACCACAACGGCGTCTATAAGCCCCTTGCTCATCATGTGCCCCGCCATGTTGTCGGTTATAAGCGTTACGTCTATATTGTCCTTCTTAAGCTCCCACGCGGTAAGGCGCGTGCCCTGCATAAAAGGGCGGGTCTCGTCGGCAAAGACCTTTACGTTCTTGCCAGCCTCTATAGCGCCGCGAATAACGCCAAGCGCGGTGCCGTAACCGGCCGTTGCGAGCGCGCCTGCGTTGCAGTGCGTCAGCACGGTCGAGTTCTTCTTCAACAGCTTTGCGCCGTTGCGCCCTATCGCTCTGTTTATTTCAATATCTTCGTCGTGTATGGTATTGGCTTCATCGACAAGCCTTTTCTTCAGCTCTTCAACCGTAAGGTCGGCGTTAGATTCTACAACCCCGTTCATGCGCTCCAACGCCCAGAAGAGGTTAACGGCGGTCGGGCGGGTAGCGGCCAGAACACGGGTAATCTTCTTTAGTTCGCGTTTAAGAACCTTTTTCTCTTTTGTCTTTACCTTTAGCGCGCCGAGCGCGAAACCCATTGCCGCCGATACACCGATTGCCGGAGCGCCACGTACGACCATCTCTTTTATCGCCTTTGCAACGGCCTTGTAATCTTTAAGTACAAGGTAGACCTCCTTTGCCGGAAGTATTCTCTGGTCTATCATAACTACGGTGTTCTTCTTCCACTCGACAATCTTAAACATAAATATCTTCTCACTTTCTTTAATAGATAAAAGCTTTTTAGTGATAATTCTATTTAGTAATATCGGTGTGCGGCCACTTCTCTTCTGAGCGCAAAAAGTTACGAAGCGATGGAGCGCAGAGATAGAGTCTTTTTTAAAATATCCCCTCGCATATTCGCGCTACTCTTCTGTTTTGGTCACAGGCGGGTAATGGGTCGTATCGGAAAGAAATACCGAAGAGTCGAAGGGCTGTACCCGCACGGTCTCTCCCGTGCCGAAACCGGACGAGTCAGGCGGGGCGATAATGTAAGAGTTTGCGTTTACCATAGTGGTTATAGCCCCGGAGCTCTGTCCCTTTAACGGGGTTACAACGTAACCGTCGCTCTTTACCTTCAGCACAGCGCGCAGAAAGTTCATTCTGCCGGGGCGAATCTGTACGCCTTCGGTTATACGGGCTCTTAGCGTGGTAGAAAAAATTGCTCTTCTGCCTGCCATTTTCAAGAGCGCAGGACGGACAAACTGCTCAAAGGCTACCATAGAAGAGACCGGGTTGCCCGGAAGCCCGAAGGCAGGGCGCGACGAGATTACCCCGAAGGCGAGCGGTTTGCCCGGTTTCAACGCCACCTTCCAGAAACGCATGGTCGAGCCGAGCTCTAAGAGCACGTCTTTTACAAGGTCGTAGTCGCCAACCGATACCCCGCCGGACGTTATGATAGCGTCGGCCTCGATAGCCTCGGTCAATTTCTCCGTCAGGCTCTCGCGCGTATCGCCAGCGATGCCTAAAAAGCGCACGGTGCAGCCCGCGCTCTTCGCGAGCGCGGCGAGCGCGTAACCGTTGCTGTTTGTAATCTGCCCCTTGTCGGGGCGTTTGTCTATATCTACAAGTTCGTCTCCTGTCGATAGCACCGCCACTACCGGTCTTTTGTAGACGGTTACCTCCGGTTGTCCGACAGCGGCGAGCATTAGGATTTCGGCGGGACGGATTAAGGAACCGGCAGAGATAACGCGCTGGCCTATCTTAAAGTCTTCTCCGTTAAAACGGATGTTGGCGCCTGTGTGCGGCGCGGTCTTAATCAGTACCTCTTTGCTCTCATCCAGTTTTTCGGTGCGCTCCACCATAACAACGGCGTCGGCGCCGTCTGGCACCGGCGCGCCCGTCATTATGCGTACCGCTTCACCGGACTTGACCGGGGCGTGCGGAAAGGTTCCTGCGGGCAGGTCGTATATTACCTTCAGTTTGACCGGGTTTTCGTCGGTAGCGGAGACAACGTCCGCGGCTATAAGCGCGTAACCGTCCATTGCGGAGTTGTCCCACGGCGGGTTCGCCCGCCGTGCAAGCACGTCCTTGGCAATTACCCTGTCCGCGGCCTCAAGCACCCCTACCTGTTCTGTTCCAAGCGGTTTAATCTCGCCAAGTATTATTTCAATCGCCTCTTCTACCGGTAACATAGTATATCCGTCCTCTTTAAAAGTTGAAGCTGTCTATTTTAAGACCGGGCGGTCTTTCGGGTTCACGCTCTTTTTTTATAAAGCCGTCTCTGTTTATCGGTATGCCGTTCTGTTCAAATAAGCTACCAGATAAGCGTACGGTTGTAAATGGCGCAAGGCTTAACCGGCGGCTGTTTAAGGGTGGTGTATGCGACTATGAAAAGCGAGGGCGGAACTTACGTGCGGCCTTTTCTTTTCGTTCCGCGATAACTCGACCGCACAGGCACCATTATTATTGTGCCGGCTCTTATACGCCTCGGATTTTTAAGGTTGTTTAAAGAGAGTATCGGTTTGACCGGCGTGCCGTATCTGTAGGCGAGCGCCGAGACAGTCTCGCCCGGCTTTAACCTGTGCTCGACAAAAGTGACCCTTTGTGACGGCGGAATGCGGGTGAAGTTAGCCCAGAAGCGGTTCGCTGTGCCGTTGGGCAGTTTTATCTCGTACAGAGGGTAGTTGGGCGGCGTATACATACGCAGCAGTTCGGGGTTAAGTCTTTTTATCACCCATACGGATACCCCGGTCGCGCGCGCAATTACCCTTAAATCCGTAGGGGTTGAGATACGCGCGGTATCGTACCCCGTGTTCTTTTTATAGTCGAGGTCTTTAAAGCCGTGCTCTTCCGGGTTTTTTGCTATAAGGGAGGCCGCAAGGTATTTCGGCACGTAGTTTCTTGTTTCGCGCCTGAGCGCTCGGCGGTTTTTAGAGAGTACCCAGTAATTGGCGGTTCCGTATTTTTTTATTGACCGGCGTATGCGCCCCTCTCCGCCGTTGTATCCGGCCATAGCCATGTACCATGAGCCGTAGCGGGTGTAGAGTCTTTTAAAGAAACGGCCTGCCGCTCTTGTGCTCTTTTCCGGGTCTTTGCGTTCGTCTATCCACCAGTCCACCCGCAGGCCGTAGCGTTTTGCCGTCGGTTTTATGAACTGCCACATGCCTACGGCGTCTGCCCTTGAGCGTGTAGTAGGCGAAAGCCCGCTCTCTATAAGGGCTATGTAGAAGAGCCCTTCGGGCAGCCCCTCTTCGCGCAGTACTTTCTTTATTCTCTCTTCGTAGGCCCCTGTCCGTTCGAGCCATTTTTTGAAGTACCACCTGCCGTCGGACTCGAAGAATTTTATAAAGCGCTCTACTTTGACGTTATTTACCCACGGTACCGGAGGCAACGCCGAGACCTGTTTTATTGCGGAACCGGTTGCCGCCGCCGTATCTGTCGCGGCGGCTGAAGCACTAAAGAGGCTCTCAGCGGTATACGTATGGTTTTGTTTTCTGTTTTCAAAACAGAAGAGGGTAAACGTGCCGAACTCGAAGCCTGAGGTTACTTCTGTTGCGGAATCGGGGGAGAGTACCGGAAGGGGCGTTGCGCGTTGAGCGCCAAAGCAGCTTATCGCGCTTCTTTTATTCTGTTCGTTTGTGTTTATGCCTCTCGGTTCCGTGGCGCCCGCGATTGTGCTGAGCGAGAAGAGCGCAAGGCAGAGCAACAGTGCGAAAACATGTTTTGAGTTCGGCATAATGGCTACGTTCGGGGAAGTATAGGGGTTTTAGTGGGTCTTCGGGTGCGGAGTGGTTGCCGTGGGGGATTCTTTTAGTATCCGGTACTTCTCCTTGATATCTTCGGCGGTCTTTTTAGCCGCCAGCTCTATCGTTTTACCCGCAGTTGTAATGGCCTGGGTATATTCGAAGAAGTACTGGTTCTTCTTAATCCATGTTTTGGCAACGCCGCGTCCGTAGGCCTTAAGACCGCAGTTAAAGAGGTCGAGGCGCACGGCTCTTCTAAGTATCTGCCCTACCGAGTAAAACTCGCGCGTGGCCTTGAAAGTCTCGTTCTGTAGTTCGAAGTAGCTCATAAGTTTCGGCTCGAACACTACGTGGTGCGCATCGTAGAGTGACCAGTCTTTAGAGATAATCCTGCCCTCTTTTTCGAGGTCGCTGAAGGTTCTTGTGCCCGGCAGCGGAGTGAGAATAAGAAACTGCACGCTGTCGAGGTCGTTCTTTTTGGCGAAGCGAACGGTCTGGTGGATAGTATCGACGGTATCCGTATCGGAGCCGAAGACGAACATTCCGTGTATGCGAACCTTATGTTTGTGCAGGCGCGAGATGCAGTGCTCTATATCGGCTACGGTCTGCTTTTTGTTGTAGAGCTTAAGGGTTTCGGGGTTTACGGATTCGAGCCCTATGTAAACGGTGTGGCAGTTCGATTTTTCGAAGAGGTCGAGCAGTTCTTCGTCTTTGGCCACCTCTACACGCACCTGTGCCGTCCAGTTCGGTGTAAGACCCTGCTCTATCATAGCCTTAAGCAGCTCTTTAGTACGCTCCCTGTTGGCTATAAAGTTGTCGTCGTAGAAGAAGACACACTTTCCGCCGTTCTCTTTATGCGTTCTCAGCTCTTGCAGGATCAGCTCAGTGGATCTGAAGCGGTACTTCTGGCCGAACATAGATGTTACCGAGCAGAAGCTGCAGTCGTAAGGGCAGC
>JAJRYL010000113.1 GCA_024275855.1 Deltaproteobacteria bacterium | reverse complement strand
GGTGGAGATGCTCATTATGTTGTCACCCTGAACTCGATTCAGGGTCTGGTCGGCAGGGCGTGGGTGCGGATTCGAGAGTGCTTGATACTCCCTGTGCGGGGCGCACCTGAATCAAGTTCAGCATGACACGTTCGGTGGCACTGCCAACTACTGCCTGAGGCAGGTCTATATCAGCACTTGTATGGTGGGCACTGCCCACCACAAAATAAATAGTCACATAAGGGAAAATGATGAAAACGTACAGAGCCAACAGGGCCGGAATAAGAAGCACCACTATCGTAGCAGTCAGGCGGGAGGGGCGTGTAGCCATAGCCGGCGACGGGCAGGTCTCTTTAGGCGCTACGGTAATGAAGCAGAGCGCCGTAAAAATTCGAAGGGTCAAGGGGCGCGAAATCGTAGCCGGTTTTGCAGGCTCTACCGCCGACGCTCTCACCCTTTTCGATAAATTCGAGGGTAAGATAGAGGAGTTCAGGGGCAACATAACGCGCGCCTCTGTCGATCTTGCCAAAGAGTGGCGCACGGACAAGATGCTGCGCAAGCTTGAGGCGCTCTTAATCGTAGCGGACATCGATCATATCTTCGTCATTTCAGGCTCCGGAGACGTTATAGAGCCCGAAGACGGCATAGCCGCCGTAGGCTCAGGAGGCTCTTACGCCATTGCCGCCGCGCGGGTTCTTAAAAAGCATACGGAACTAAACGCCCGCGCCATTGTCGAAGAGGCCTTAAAGGCGGCGGCTGAAATCTGTATCTATACCAACGACTCTATTTCGATTGAAGAGATAACGCCTGAAGGTTAGTTGTGTTTGGTTAAGTTGTATATCCTATAGGAATAAGTAGCCGGATATATTGAGTTGGCGAAGTATAATCCAACAATTTAAAGCTTGCGGAAAGAGAATAAAACAGACTTTATTTACCTGGTATTCGCTGCCGCGCGCCGCGACTTAAAGCCGATTATGCTGTGTTAGGCCGATAGGTTTTAAAATATTTTTAAAAGAGGAATAAAGAGAGGCATGAAGAACTTTACACCAAGAGAGATTGTTTCGGAACTCGATAAGTATATTATAGGTCAGGCCGAGGCTAAGCGGGCCGTGGCCATAGCGCTTCGGAACCGCTGGCGCCGTCAGCAGGTGCGCCCCGAACTTAGAGACGAGATATCGCCGAAGAACATAATTATGATCGGCCCGACCGGGGTGGGTAAAACCGAGATTTCACGCCGCCTCGCCAAGCTTGCCGAAGCGCCTTTTATAAAGGTGGAGGCGTCCAAGTTCACGGAGGTCGGTTACGTCGGCAGGGATGTCGAGTCTATTATCCGCGACTTAACCGAGCTTGCCATTAAGATGGGCAAGGACGAGGAGCGTGTAAGGGTGCAGGTTAGCGCGCGCGAGTCCGCCGAAGAGCGGCTGCTCGACTCTTTACTGCCTCCCGTTACTTCGTCCCCTATGCAGGTACCGGACGAAAAACGTATAGAGGGAGAGCGCGACCTTCAGTCCTCGACAAGAGAGAAGCTGCGCAAGCTCTACAGGGACGGCAAGCTTGACGAGAGGAGCGTAGAGGTAGAGGTGACCGACCAGAAGG
>JAJRYL010000112.1 GCA_024275855.1 Deltaproteobacteria bacterium | reverse complement strand
GGGTAACAGTCAAACTATTCGGTTTTTATAGATTATTTTCCGCCGAGTCGGCTCTTCTGTTCCAAGTTTGCAACTACCTGTTCTTGCAGGTGGTTTTA
This sequence comes from Deltaproteobacteria bacterium, assembly GCA_024275855.1. GTDB lineage: Bacteria > Desulfobacterota > GWC2-55-46 > GWC2-55-46 > JADFVP01 > JADFVP01. The sequence continues at coordinate 2,918 of JAJRYL010000112.1, read as the reverse complement.
GCTCGAAGTCAGGGTGTTTAAAGTTTTACACGGGCTTACCAAAGAGGGTAATGTCTACGAACCCTTCTCTTTCCCTGCGGTTTCGGATGGTAAAACCGGGGTTGCCTCAAGCCGCTTTCTTACCGCCGGCGGCAGGTGTATGGTCTCTGTATCGAGAGAAGCGAACAGTGTAAGCAGTTTGTCTACCTTCTCTTCCGTTGTAAGACCCTTATGGATAAGTATTCGGGTTTCGTCCTTTAATCTGAAGAGCCCTCCAGCGGTATTAACTTCGCCTTTGCGCAGGTCGTCGTATTGAATCTTTATAGACATGCTTCTGGCCGCTTCTTCAAGTGTGCTTAGTATAACGTCGTCTTTCATTATGCTCCTTTGCGTCTTGCCGCTTTCCGGCAACTTTTTTCGTCTGCTTATATACTCTACTTATATTTACCCGCACTTATAGCACCATGTCAAGAGGCTTTGTCGTACATTGTAAAATTGAGCCGTATAACAGGATTAACCGGCCCCGTGCTTATAAGAAAGCAGGAGACTCGTTTGCCCTATTTACCTGTTGGCGCATTAGAAAGGTATTGACATGGGAAAATCTTCGGTTTATAGTTCGTTATATTATTCAGTATCTGTACACGGTTGGCGGGAAGTACTACGCACTCCGTTTTATAAACGGTTTGTAAAGGGTCCGGTGAATAAGATATATCCGTACTTGCAACCGGTTTACCCGTAAAACGTGCAAGCCTTGGTATAGGGAAAACTCCCAAAAGAGAGGTATTTAATATGTCTGAAAATATAGTTAACGTTACTGATTCGAATTTTGACGAAATGGTGCTTAAGGCGGATACTCCGGTATTAGTGGATTACTGGGCCTCCTGGTGCGCTCCGTGCCGTGCTATAGCTCCTATAGTCGAGGAGGTCTCTAACGAGTACGACGGCAAGATTCGTGTCGCGAAAATGAATGTAGATGAAAATCCGTCTACCCCGGGCAAGTACGGCGTGCGCGGCATTCCTACCCTTATACTCTTCAAAGACGGTCAGGTGGTAGACCAGTTGGTAGGCGCGGTACCTAAAACCCAGATAACCGAGCTTGTAGACAAGGGGCTTTAGTTTTTCACGTCTACCCGGTGGTCCGCGCGGTCAAGGGGCCCGATTTTCTTAGGGGCTTGCAGAGAGTGGGGCCTTATTTTTATCGCTTTTTAGGCGCTTGCAGAGAGTGTGGCCTGTTTTTCTTAGGTGCTTGCAGAGAGTGGGGCCTGATTTTATCGGTTCTTAGGCGCTTGCCGGCAAGGGGCTTTGGTCTCTATATGGCCTTGCGGCGGTATAAGGCGGTATAAAAAAATTCAGTCGGCTTTGCGCTAAACTTAAAACAGGAGCCTGTACCGGCATAGGGCTGTTTCAGTATGTAGGAACAGAATTCATTAACCGCTCCGGTCGCCCTGTTTTTTTAAGTTATTCAGATTTTTATCAAAGAGAGGGACAGGCCTGTGCCTGTCCCTCTCTTTACTTTACTCTACTCCACTTTTAATCGGACAGGTAACGGTATTTGTATGAGTGGTAAAAAAAGATACTTCGCTATTGTCTTTGTTCTCTCTGTGCTGCTCCTAAGCGGGTGCGAAGAGGGCGGGGCCGGCTCCAAGGCCGCTTCGGCGCGTGATAATCAGATAGCGGCAAGGGCGGAAACACGGGCTGAGGCTAAAGGTTATGTCGGAGAGGTTGGCGACAGGGCCGTGCCGTTTACTCTTACGACCTTTACCGGAGATACCTTCAACCTTACGGACGCTATCGGCGGCCCTGTACTCATAAACCTATGGGCGTCGTGGTGCGGCCCCTGCAAGTATGAGGCGCCGGAGTTGCAGCGCGCGTACGAGGCGTATAAAGATAAGGGCGTTGTTTTCGTAGGCGTTGCGCTTCAGGACACGGTAGAGAGTTCTACGGCCTTTATAAAACGGTTTGGCTGGACCTTTCCGGCAGGCCCCGACGATACCGGAGACATAATGAAGGCCTACAGGGCAATGGCTATACCGATGACATATATAGTAGACGCCAAAGGTTTTGTCACGTATATCCACATTGGGGCGATAAACGAGGAAACGATAAAGCGCGAGCTCGACCGGCTTCTGTAGCCGACGGTCTCAACAGGTCTTTAAATCCAATCCGGCATTACTATTTTAGGGTATACTTAGGCATGGAGCGGGTTTTTAACGCAGTAATATCCCTGAAAGGTTCTCTTGAAAATGGTAAAAATATCTCCTTCCATACTATCGGCTGATTTCGCTATTCTTGGTAAAGAGCTTTGCGCGCTTGAGGAGGCAAAGGCCGACTACATCCATATAGACGTAATGGATGGCCGTTTTGTGCCAAATATTACCATCGGCCCTTTTGTCGTAGAGGCGGTACACAGGGTTACAACGCTTCCGCTCGATGTTCACCTGATGATAGAAGAGCCCGAGAGGTACGTTAAAGAGTTTGCCGATGCCGGGGCCTCTATAATAACAGTGCATGCCGAGGCCACAAAGCATCTGCACAAGGTGCTTCAGGATATCAGGTCCGCTGGGGTGAAAGCCGGTGTTTCGATCAACCCCGGCACTCCGATAAGTTTTATAAAAGATATTATAGGCGATATAGACCTCTTGCTTATTATGAGCGTAAATCCCGGTTTTTCAGGCCAGTCGTTCATACCCGCGAGCTTAGAGAAGATTAAAGAGGCTCGCGCACTGCTTGACGCCAATGGTTCCAAGGCGGAGCTTGAGGTAGACGGAGGCATAAAAACAGGTAACATAAAAGAGGCGGCAAATGCCGGGGCCGATGTTTTTGTATCCGGTTCGGGAATCTTTTCCGCCGGAGAGTATAAAAAGACGATTTTACAGATGAAGGTTCTGGCGGAAGGGGAGCGTGTGTGATGAACCTTTATCTTGTAAGGCACGCCACCG
>JAJRYL010000111.1 GCA_024275855.1 Deltaproteobacteria bacterium | reverse complement strand
GTTAAGGTGGTGCTCTTTATCTTCGGCGTCGATCTTTTAAAAGAGCTCGGCCTCGGCACCGTACTAATGTACTTTGCGAGCTTTACAATAATAACCGCATCTATAGTAGCCCTTAAGCAGGACAACCTTAAACGCCGCCTCGCGTACTCGACCATAAGCCAGCTTTCGTATATCGTCTTCGCGGTCGCACTTTTATCCCCGAGCGGCATTACAGGCTCTACGCTTCACATAGTGATACACGCCTTTGGCAAGATAACGCTCTTTTTCGCGGCTGGCGCAATATACGTGGCGCACCACAAGACAAAGGTCAGCGAGCTTGACGGCATAGGCTACCGCATGCCCTTTACCATGATAGCCTTTACCCTCGGCGCGCTCTCTATGATCGGTGTTCCGCCGCTTGGCGGTTTTGTAAGCAAGTGGTATATGTTTCTTGGCGCGATAGAGGCGAAGCATATTCCTATTCTTATAATGCTCGCTGTCTCTACCGTGTTAAACGCCGCCTATTTTATGCCTATCGTCTACGCCGCCTTTTTTAAGAAAGAGAAGTACGCGGACGCTTCGGGCGGAATAGCCATAGGCGTGCAGGAGGCGCCGGGGTTTATGGTAGTACCGCTGGTGCTTACAAGTTTAGGCGCTGTCGCGCTCTTTTTCGCGCCGTCATACTTTCTCGACCTTGCCCGTATAGTGGTGGCAAGCGTAACAGGGGGCGGATGATATGAGAGACGGTAAAGAGTTTACGTACTTCGACAAGAAGGAGAATATGAGATGGATAAAGATTCTCTTCTTCGCGGTTCTCATAGTGCTCGTACTGCTCGATTTTGTTGTCAAGAAGCATCCGCACTATAGTTGGGAGGCTCTGCCGGGCGCTTATGCCGTTTACGGCTTTCTCTCCTGCGTGGTGATAGTAGCGGTCTCCAAGGTAATAGGAAAACTCTTCCTTCAGCGCAAGGAGGATTACTATGACTAACTGGGTGCCGCCGGCATTTATCTTTATATTCGGCGCGATGCTTATTCCGCTGGTGCGCGGGCGCGTCCGTCAGGCGTTGCTGCTTATAATTCCGCTTATCGCCTTCTTTAACGTCGTGAATATGCCCGAAGGCTCGGCCTATACGCTGCACTTTTTAGATTACGACCTTGTATTCGGCAGGGTGGACAGGCTGAGTAAGGTCTTCGGTTATATCTTCACCATAATGGGTTTTGCAGGGGCTCTATTCGCTCTTCACGTAAAGAAGGCGCCGGAGCATATAGCGGCCTTTCTTTATGTCGGAAGCTCGATAGGCGTTGTCTTTGCCGGAGACTACATGACGCTCTTTATCTTCTGGGAGATAATGGCGCTTGCTTCTACCTATCTTATATGGGCCCGTGGAACCAAAAAGTCTTCCGGTGCCGGTTTCAGATATATCCTTATGCACCTTGCGGGAGGGCTGCTGCTGCTTGCCGGTATCGCCCTTCAGGTCGCGAAGACCGGAAGCCTTGAGTTCGTTTATCTCGGCCTCTCAGACCTCTCTTCGTGGCTGATACTGCTCGGTTTCGCGGTTAACGCCGCTATTCCGCCCTTTTCGGCATGGCTCTCCGACGCGTACCCCGAAGCGACCGTTACGGGCACGGTATTTTTAAGCGCCTTTACGTCCAAGACCGCTGTTTACGTTCTGGCGCGCGCGTTTCCGGGCACCGAACTGCTGTTATGGGCGGGCGCTGCCATGGCTGTATACGGTATAATATTCGCTATTTTAGAGAACGACATGCGCCGTGTGCTCTCGTACTCTATCATCAACCAGGTCGGTTTTATGATTACCGGAATCGGCATCGGTAGCGAGCTTGCGATAAACGGCGCTGCCTCGCACGCCTTCGCCCATATCCTCTACAAGGCGCTTTTGATGATGGCGGCAGGCGGGGTCTTTTACAGAACCGGCATCACCAAGTGCACCCAGCTCGGCGGCATGTACAGAACAATGCCGGTTACAATGGTGCTTGCCTGCGTAGGCGCCGCGGCAATCTCGGCCTTTCCGCTTACCGGCGGGTTTATAAGTAAATCTATGATAGTGGCCGCCGCAGCCGAGGAGCACCACGCAATAGTGTGGTATATACTTATGCTCGCCTCCGCCGGAGTATTTCTTCATGCCGGAATCAAGTTTCCGTACTTTGTCTTTTTCGCCAAAGATTCGGGGTTAAGACCCAAAGAGCCGCCATTGCACATGATGGCGGCGATGATTCTTGTAGCGTTTCTTTGTATCTTTATCGGTGTGTTCCCTAACGTGCTCTACCGTATACTGCCGTACCCGGTGGACTTTGTTCCGTATACGGCAAGCCATGTGATCGGACAGCTTCAGATACTGCTCTTTTCCGCGCTCGCCTTCTTTGTGCTGCTTAAGTACTTAAAGAGAACCGATACCATTACGCTCGACACCGACTGGTTTTACAGAAAGGGTGGCAGGCTCTTTCTATGGCTGCTCTACAACCCGTGCACCCGTGTCGGGCAGTGGGGCAGCCGCACTCTTTTCGAGACTATTCCTGCCGGTGTAACATACTTCAGCCGCAATCCGCTTGCGGTACTGCTTATCGCTACCGACAGGGTTCGGCTGTTTCTCGCTCCGGAAGTGCACAAGTCGTTGATCAGGGCGCGTTTAGAGAAAGAGCGGCGCATCTTTCCCGGAGATATTATCAGACGTTGGCCCATAGGCTCTACCGTGCTCTGGGTATCGGTCTTCCTGCTCGGCTACCTGCTTATCTACTACTGGTAGCGACGGCCCGCGTTCCGCTGTTCCCGGCCCCGCCTGTCCGTTTCGTATCACTGCTTGTCAACAGGGCGATAAAGTACGAAAATAAACAGAAATGTAAAAAAAGAGTTGACAAACCTGTTTAAATAAGATAAAAAAGGTCTAAATACCCTATAAATCAAATATTTCTTTTGTATCCATTCTTGGTGCCTCGCGGGCTTCATTCAGGACGTAAAAGGTCTTTTATATCTTTTATCGTAAGGTGGCACATAGATGTTTAGATTGAGTAAAGCAGCCGAATACGCTATTCGCGGCGTATTGT
>JAJRYL010000110.1 GCA_024275855.1 Deltaproteobacteria bacterium | reverse complement strand
TGGATGGAACGCCTTACGCCGACTGATTTTATATCGCTCGCCTCAAAGTACACGGTTGCAAGAATGCTTGAGCGCGACGACTTTTCCAAGCGGTACAAAGAGGGCCGCCCCATAGCGATACACGAATTTCTCTACCCGCTCGTTCAGGGTTACGACTCCGTGGTCTTAAAGGCCGATATTGAACTCGGCGGCACGGACCAGCTCTTCAACCTGCTCGTGGGCCGTGATCTTCAGCGCGAGATGGGCCAGACCCCGCAATGCGTAATAACCATGCCGCTCTTAGAAGGTACGGACGGAGTGCAGAAGATGAGCAAGTCGTACGGCAACTACATTGGAATTACCGAAGCGCCTAACGAAATCTACGGCAAGATAATGTCCGTATCGGACGAACTTATGCTGAGGTACTATGAACTGCTGAGCGACGTACCCGGTACCGAACTCGACAGTATCCGCTCCGGCTCTATACATCCGAAAACCGCGAAAGAGCGGCTCGCCCTTGAGCTGACCTCTCGCTTCCACTCAAAAGATGACGCGGAGCAGGCTAAAGCGGCCTTTGGCGCGCTCTTTAAAAAGAGAGAGATCCCTGACGATATAGAAGAGGTTACGATTACCACACCTGACACAGAGGTCTGGATACCGAAAGCAATGGCAGAGGCCGGACTTGTAAAATCTACATCCGATGGCAGGCGTATGATAGAGCAGGGCGGGGTTAAGGTCGATAACGTAAAGATAACGGACACAAAGGCGAAGCTCACTTTAAACGGGCCCGAAAGCAAGTACCTTCTACAGGCCGGAAAGAGACACTTCAGGCGGATTTTATTGAAAAAAGAGTAGAAACTCCCAACCCTGCCGGACTAAACAAAAAAATTGACTTTTCTCCCCTGCGCATGGTACAAACTCTATTGGTTTATCGAAGCATACTGAGCAGGTCAAAAACAGATCTTTAAAAAATGAAAAAGCGAGAAGACGGCGCCCTAAAGGGTCTTTACAAGATAACCTCCATGGGTATCATGATGGCGGCTACGACCTTTATCGGCCTCGGAGTCGGCGTCTACCTCGACAGGTACTTCGACACAAAACCGTGGCTGACCATACTCTTTCTGCTCTTCGGTATTGCGGCCGGTTTTAAAAATATTTATATGATTGCGAAAGAATATGGCGACAAGTGCTCTTAACAGGCTCATACCGGCTCCCGGCACGCTGTACAGAATGGCCGGATTCAACATTGGCGCCGGCGCCGTTGGTACGGGAATTACCGCGCTTGTCAGCGGCTCTTTAGCCCCTGGTTACGCTCTCGGTTACATAATGGGCGTTGTTAACCTTGTATGGTTATATATAGTCGCCAAACGGGCTATGGGCAGGTCGGCGGAGCTTGCGGGCAGAATGGTCGCAAGAAATTACTACACCCGTTTCCTGCTCACCGCAGTAATACTTATTCTGCTCATATCAAAAGGAATTATGGAACCGTGGCCGATAGTCGCGGGTTTAAGCACGGCTATTTTCGTCTCGATAGGGGCGATGGTACTATCAATTAAAGCGGAGGAAGAGTAAAAGTGCATCACGAGATTATACTGCCAGTATTCGGTCTTCAGGTTCATACAGCGCTGATGATCTATATAATTATCGGACTTGCCATCTTCTCTTTCCTTATCTCCAAACGGCTGAAGATGGTGCCCGGACAGACTCAATCAATTATAGAACTCGTAATAGACGCCTTTACCGGCTTGATCGACCAGTCGATGGGCCCCAAGGGGAGAAAGTACTTTCCCTTTATAATGACCTTTGCCGTCTTTATCTTCTTCGCCAATGTCTTAGGTATGGTTCCGGGGCTGCTTCCGCCGACCGCCAACCTCAACACAACGGTCGCACTCGCGCTGCTCGTCTTCTTCGCCACCCACATAATCGGCGTTAAAGAGCACGGCCTGAAGTACTTCAAGCATTTTGTCGGCCCTGTCTGGTGGCTCGCTCCGCTTATGATCCCGATTGA
>JAJRYL010000109.1 GCA_024275855.1 Deltaproteobacteria bacterium | reverse complement strand
GCCCTGATAATAACCCTTATGGTTACGGCGCTTCTGGTCGCGGTTATAGTCGAGTTCGTGTACAGAACCTATATTTCAACGGCAAGGGCAGGTAATTTTTACGGTTCGCAACGCGCCGCGTTGCTCGCCGCTAACGGGGTAGAGGTGGCAAGCGGCGCTATGGGCAGGCTGCTGCGCTTAACGCCGCACCTCAGGATGGAGAATAACAGGCTCGATTTTTCAAGAACCGAAGGCGACTACAAGATAGATATACGTGTAGAGGACGAGCTTGCGCGCCTCTCTACCGACGTTGTATACAGCGCGACGGGGGTTGAGATAGACTCTGCCTGGTCGCCCTTTACCCGGCTTTTAAAAAGCCTCGATCTTGATGCCGGCCTCGTGGAGAGCCTCGCCGACTGGATAGACAGCGACGAAGAACCGCGCGCCTACGGCGCTGAAACCGGCGATTACTACGCCGGACTTGCTATACCGTATAAAAGCCCGAATGCGCGTCTCGGTTCTGTTGAGGAGTTGATGATGGTAAAGGGGTACACACCTGCTATCTTTAGACTTTTAAAAGGGTATGTCACGGTATATAATCCTAACGGAAAGGTTAATATAAATACGGCGCCAAGGCCTGTGCTTCTCGCGCTTTCCGGCGATATGACGGAAGAAATGGTGGACGCTTTAATAGAGCGCCGGATGGCAGAGGCCTTTAAATCGCCCTCAGACCTTATGTCCGTGCCCGGTTTCGATATTGTAGGCATAGAGTTGCAGAACCGTATAGCCGTAAAGTCCGATATTTACAGGGTATTTTCCCGCGCGCGCGCGGGGCAGTCTATACGTGAGGTAGAGGCGGTAGTGAAAATAGGCGGGGAAGTGCGTTATTGGAGGCAGAGGTGAGCGGCGAAATGGTGATTATAGAAATAGACGGTTCATCGGCTATTGGCGCGCTCTATAGAGCCGACAATACCCTTCTCAGCGTAGCGAGGGTTGGTTACGGCTCGGAGGACGGGCCTGGAGGCGCGGTCTGCGAACTCTTAAGCTCGCTTGAGGAAGCGGCACAAGAGCCGACTATTACGGTAACCGCTATGAAGGAGAGCCTCTATCTAAGCCTCGCGCCGAACCTTCTCAACTTCAGAGCGCTTGAGCTTCCGTTTAGTGAGAAGTCGAAGGTTATAGAGGTGCTTGCGCTTGAGCTGAACGGAATGTTGCGGGTTGATATAGACGATACCGTACTGGACGCGATACTGCTCGGTGCGGGCAGGGTGCTTGCCGTAGCTATAGAAAAGTCTTTTTTACGCTCTACTCTTGAGCGGTTGAAAGAGGTCGATATAGAGCCGGTCTGGATAGGTTCGTCACTTTTTGCCGCCCCTATGATAACCGGAAACAGGACAGAAGGCACTCTGCTGACAGGCGCGCGTTTTATCGCTGCAATAGCCGGCGGCAGGCCGCTCTTTTATAACTCGATTTCTAAAGACGGCGGCTGCTCGGCAAGCCTTAGTTACCTTAAGGCTTCGGGTATCGGTTTCGACTCTGTACTGACTATCGGCATAGACCCTGAAGAGATAGCGTCCGTGGCCGGTAAGGGCGTCGAGGTAAAGGAGTTGAGTGTGGGGGCTGCCGAAGGTGGGCTCGGCGGCCCTGATACAGTGCTGCTCTTTGCGCTCGCTTCGCAGATAAATGCAAACCGCCTTGGTGAAAACGTAAACTTCAGGGTAGGGGAGTTTGAGAACAGGAAGGGTAAAAAAAAGGTACTGTTCAGGCTAAAGATTACCGCGGTGCTGGCGGTAATGCTTATTTCGCTTGTAGGGTTCGACCTGTATCTGCGTTACGCCCGCTACTCAGGTACTCTCAACGCTATTAACAGATCGATGGCGCAATCGTACAGAGGGCTCTTTCCCGATAAAGGGAGCGGTGCGGTGCCCGACCCGCTCTACCTGCTCGAAACGAGATTAAAGCAGGTAGAGGTAGAGAGCGGCTCTGTAACTGGCGTAAGTCCGTTAACTGTTCTTAAGCGGTTAAGCTCCGCCGCCGCTATAGAAGGTATTGGAGAGATAAAAATTTTAAGCGCGACAGTAACGCGAGAGAGAATATCGGCTACAGGCAGCGCCGAAAACTTTGAGGCGGCAAATAAGTATAAAGAGGCCCTTGCGGCATTAGGAATAGGAACCGTACGAATGGCCGACGTTAAGAGCCGGGCAGGGAATGGGGTCGGATTTAGCTTTACCATACAGAGGTAGAAAAGATGTTCGGACTTGAAAAGATCGACATAGGTAAAGCAGGTGGGAGGAGAGCGGTTGCAATAGCCTCTGTAGCCCTGTTTTTATTACTTCTGTTATGGGGCGGTACTCTCTTTAGCTCTAAGTACGCAGGCGTAAAAAGGCTCTTAGGGGTTAAAGCCCGTGAGGCCGCTACTTTTAAAGAGTTGAAGGTTAAGTATTTAACAAAAAAAGGGCAGCTCGATTTCCTCCGCAGAAAGGCGCTCAGTATCGAGCCGCGCTCCGTGGTGGCGCTTGTCGGGGAGATAGGGAAGGAGGCCGGGGTGAGCGGGCGTATAGTAAGCCTTAAGTCCCTTGGCGAGAGCGCGGACGACGGATATATAAAGAGCGGTGTGGAGCTTGAGATAGAACGTATAGAGCTTGACGAACTTGTAAACCTGCTTTATATGATTCAGCACAACAGGCTGCTTTTTGTTATTAACGACTTCAGGCTCAAGGCCCGTTTCGATAATCCCGACCTGATGGACGTAACTTTAAAGCTGACAAGGGTAAAGAAAGGGATTTAAGTGTAGCTTTGAACCGGCAAAAGTATTTAGCGTTGTTGATACTATTTTCAATAAAAAAAAAGAGCAACCAGACTTAGTTTAGTCTGGTTGCTCTTTTTTTATGCACTGCGTGCTCTTTATTTCAACTATTTTTTGTTAAGTTCCCTGAGCGTTTTTTTCGCTGTTTCAAAACCGGGAAAGTCTCTGCTGATCTTCAACGCTTTTTTCAGTTCGACTTTCGCAAGCCCGTTCTTCTCCCGCTTATAGTAGACCATGCCGAGGTGAAAGCGGATAAGGGCGTTATTGGGCAATTTAGCTACACTGTCTTTCAGGTGCGAGGTAGCCTTGAGCAGTAGACCTTTTTTATAGTATATCCAGCCGAGCGTGTCCGATATGTACGGGTCGTCCGGGCTGTTTTTCTTCGCTATCTGCGCGAGGTTGAGCGCTTCGTCTATATTACCGTCGTTCTACGCATAGAGCCACGCAAGGTTGTTTGCGGCCGGTACGAACCCGGGATTCAACTCAAGGGCCTTTTTATAGTTTTTTATTGCCTCGTCGGGTTTACCCTGTATTTCGTTAAGGGTGCCAAGCAGCATGTACGGAGGCACAAGGTTGGGGTTGACCTTTATCACTTCACGATACTGCTTTTCAGCCTCTTTAAAATCGCCGCTTCTCGCATAGACGTTACCGAGGTCAATGTAAGCTGCAACGTAATCCTCTTTAATCTCTATAGCCTTTTTAAAGCTGTTCTCGGCGTTCTTGAAATCTTTTCTTGTAAGGTAGACACGGCCAAGCAGAACATGCAGCAGCGGGCTTTCGGGCGATATTTTAAGTTGTTTCTTTACGCGCCTCAGCGCGGTACCTGTTCTTCTTTTTGAGATATGGATTGCGGTTATCATGCCGAGCGCGTCGGTAAATTGCGGGTTGATCTTTAGAGATTTTTCAAGGTTGGCAAGCGCCGCGACCTCTTTACCCTGTAACCGGTAGGCGTTGCCGAGCTTGGCGTACCCTCTTGCGTCGTCGGGAGAAAGTTCTATAACTTTTTTGAAGTACTTTGCCGCCTTGACAGGTCTGTTCTGTTTTATCTTAATATCGCCTGCGAGCATGTTTGCGCCCGGGTTGTTAACGTTGGCCTTTAAGACGGTCTCGACCTCGGTGGCGGCAAGGTCGAGGTCGTTGGAGCCGGAATAAAGAGCCGCGAGAGCGAGCCGCGCGTCGAGAAGTCCGGGGGCGAGCTTTAAAGCCGTGTTCAATTCCGACTTGGAGAGCTGCCGGTTATTGTTCGCCATATACGCAAGGCCGAGGTACTGGTGGGACTTTG
>JAJRYL010000005.1 GCA_024275855.1 Deltaproteobacteria bacterium | reverse complement strand
GACCTGTATCGGTATTATAAATAAGCGTACCTGAAATAAACCGTCCGACAAGTCAATACCATAATTAAAATAACGGCAGGAGAGAAAGCCCCTGCACTTTTTGCAGCATGTAATCGCTCTTCGCATCTGTTTTTCTATTTCACGGGCTTCTTATTTTAAAACCGCACGATGGCCCCCGAAGGCTGTAACCTTTTAAGCGGCCTATGCGGGTAGCTTAACCCCGCGACCGATCCGCTCTGCGACCCCGCCCTGCCCACAGGCCCGAAAGAAAAAGAAGGCCGCCCGTTAGTAGGATAAGGGTATTGTAAGGGTCTAACAGAAAGCCGGCCTTCAGGGAGAGCAGATAATTTAGCAGACCGAGGCTTAAAAGCATACAACCTGAAATCCGCCGTTTTACGCCGCCTACTTTTTTCTTCATCAGTGCTTTACCGTTGACCCGCTCCGTTAAGGCTGAAAAAAGGCCGTGTTAAAAAATCCGTTTTACATCTGTCTCTTTTTATCGTCCTCTTTTTCACCCGTACCGCTAAAAATCTACATACCGGTCTTCCCCTTAAGTTCCTGCATCAATTCCGGCGTTACGATCTTTTGGCCGAGGTGCCTTGCGTAGCGCTCGACCCCTGCCTTGACCATAACCTTAAGGAAGGGCGGAACGGCGTTCAGGCGCTCGGTTGCTTCGTCCGTCCAGACGGTTTCTCCGTTTTCATTCTCTTCTTTTACACTATTTTTACCCGTTTTTACAGAAGAATCGTAAGCGCATAACGGGTCTTCACCGAGCAGGTCGCCTGAAGTAGCGAGCGCGCGGGCGCGACACCCGCCGCACTCGACCTCGTAGTCGCATCCGCTACATTTTCCGCCCGCCGCGCCTGACCTAAGTAACTGAAAATCTTTACCATTTTTCCATATATCCGATAGACGTTCCGGCATATTGGACTTAGAAAAGATATTTGGAGTGGCCTCTGTAACCGGAATGTACGGGCACGGAGTCAGGCCGCCGTCCGGTGCGATCCGAAGGTAACCGTCGGCTGCTATGCACCCGGCGGTAGCGCCGGCGAGCGAGGTTTTGTTTCCCATTTCCTCAGTAATTCTAAGTATATGCGGCGCGCAACGGGCTCGTACCATAAGGCGGCCACGGTACTTTATTTCGGCCTTTGCCACTAAGTTCAGCGCTTCTTCGTACTGCTCAGGTGTAAGGTCGGTTCTGTCGCTTCCGCGCCCCGTGCAGACAAGAAAAAAGATGTTAACGGCTCGTGCTTTCGTTGCAATCGCAAGCTCTATAACCGCTTGAAGTTCCTGCATATTCTCTCTCATAACAGTGAACTGCAACTGAAAGTCCATAGAGCGGGCGTGCAGCAGTTCGGCTGCTTTGAGCGTCTTGGCCCATGCACCGTCGAGAGCCCGGAAAGAGTCGTGAAAGAGCGGTGTGGCCGAGTCTAAACTTAAGCCTACACCTTTGATTTTACTCGCTTTTATCTGTTCAGCCATTACACTGTCTATAAGCGTGCCGTTGGTGCCGAGCACCGGAGTGAGGCCGCTATCAGCCGCACGTGCGGCGAGGTTGAAAATATCCGGTCGAAGCAACGGTTCGCCGCCAGTCAGTATTAGCATGGCACCGGGGCTTAGCGAGGCTATAGAGTCTATAATTTCGTATGCTTTTTCAGTACTTATGTCGGTTTTGCCGTCAAGCTCGGTAGAGTCTAAATAGCAGTGGCCGCACTTGAGGTTGCATCTTTTGGTCAGGTTCCACGATATAAGGTACGGCGGGGAGACCGGCTTTAGCTCAGGTGTGGAAACTGTAGCTGTTTCAACCATTTAAAGCCCCGTGCGCTTTCTGACCTTGTAAATAAAGTCGGCGCTGATCTGTCCTACTCCCTCATTAATCGCGCTTTTTTCCACCATGTTGGCGGCCATAGAGCGGGCGAAAGACGGAATTTTATTAAGTACCTCCTGCGCTTCAAGGCTCCACGCCGGTCGCGGAGCACTCTCTTCAGGTCTTATCCCTGTATCGGTAGTCGCAGGCAACGGAGTGAACTTTTCTACTGTAATCAGAAGGTTGCAGGCCGAGTAATTGAGGCACTCTTCCGTAACGTTGCCTATGTCGAGCGGGCCGGTGGCGTGCAGGCCCGTTTTGCCCATTACGAGCAGAAATGGCTCTGCCTCTTCCACATATTTACTTATTTGGTCGGTTGCTTTGCCGGAGAATAATTTTGTGGTAATTTCTATGCCTTCGGACTTCGCTATTAAAGAGGCGGTATCGAGGTGGCGTTGATATATCTGCTCAAGTCCCGAATCTATAATCTCTTTGTGCAGTACCTCCTGCTCTTTAAACCTGAAGACCTTGCCGGCCTCTTCGCTCAGTACCCCG
>JAJRYL010000108.1 GCA_024275855.1 Deltaproteobacteria bacterium | reverse complement strand
TCTATAAAAAGCACAAACAAAAGATAGACCTATAAGGAAGTAAATACAACAGACTTACAGGTGCCGTCTTTAATATAAAACTGAGCATGGCAGCCCGAAACTACGGCGAATAGCTCTTACTCATCGGCTTTCAAACATTGTTATTTTAATCGCTCTCTTAAGCGACGTTAGCACCGGGAGAGGGCTCTTTGCGAAAGAGAACAGACCTGTACCGCTTACGTTTAGCCTACTTAGCGGCTTCAGAAGAGTCGGGTGAACTTTTTAAGGAGTCGGCCTTTGTCCGTTCCCGCTGCTTTTTGGCTGAACACTCGGCGCATGCGTATCTTTTTTCATGCCGTACGGAGAGCCTGTCATAACCGGAATCTATCGCTATACGCCGGACGCTCTCGAACTCCAAACCGCAAAAATCACATTTTATCATACTTATCCCCTTCTTTAGAGTAGACCGCCTTTAGTTTAAGCCCTCCTTTGAAGAGCGCCTCTTTTGAGGTCTCAAGCTCGGAAACGGCTACCGAGATAACAAGGTCGCAGAAACGGACTAAGATCTTCGGCGCCGGTAATAATCTGAAAGGCACTCCTGCCTTTTTTAAAATACTCTCGGCCTTTAGCGCCTTGTGCGGCGAACCGAAAACGAGTATAT
Organism: Deltaproteobacteria bacterium; assembly: GCA_024275855.1. GTDB lineage: Bacteria > Desulfobacterota > GWC2-55-46 > GWC2-55-46 > JADFVP01 > JADFVP01. Next base: position 1,099 of record JAJRYL010000108.1, on the reverse strand, counting down.
ACTCCATAAAACCTGCTTTCCGCACTACCCGCAACAGTTGTAAAACAGAACTTCTTTAACCAGTGCAAAAGAAGCGCACCCGGCGCTTGCCCTGCTGCCTTCAGCGACAGGCTAAAAGAGAGAAAATAATAAGATAGATAAGAAAAATAACAGATTCAACGCCCGTTGGCAAGCACGGTTAATAATCGGCGTAAAAGAGAAGAACCCGTAAAAGAGCGGTACTCTCTTACGGGTTCTTAATAGACCGGCTGCTTGACCTAAAAGATATAACCGACGTTACGGCTTACCCGGCAACAGGGTTGCAACGCACCTCGATATAAAACCGTCTTCCGGCTATAACGGATTGAGCGCAAAAGCGGTTAAGTAATCAGACACCCGTTAGGCGCTCTTTATAGAGCGGGAATCCGGCGCAAAGCTCTCTTACCTCGGCCTTTACGCCCTCAAGCACTTTGTCGTTTTCGATTCCCTTTATCGCGGTATCGATCAGGCCGGCTATTACGGTCATCTCGGCCTCTTTCATGCCCTTGGTCGTAGTGGCCGGCACACCGATGCGCACACCGCTCGTAACAAAGGGGCTGCGTGTCTCGAAAGGTATGGTGTTCTTATTAACCGTAATCCCGGCCTTTACCAGCGCCTCTTCAGCCGCTTTGCCGGTTATGCCCTGCTCCGTAAAGTCCAAGAGCATAAGGTGGTTATCGGTGCCTCCTGAAACAAGCGTATAACCGCGCGCCATAAGAGCGTCCGCAAGTGTCTTTGCGTTTGCTAAAATCTGGTTCTGGTAAACGGTAAAACCGGGGTCGAGCGCCTCTTTAAAAGCAACGGCCTTGGCGGCTATTATGTGCATAAGCGGGCCGCCCTGAATTCCGGGGAAGATTTCGCTGTTTACCTTCTTCGCGTACTCTTTCGTAGTGATAATGGTTCCGCCGCGCGGGCCCCTTAGGGTCTTGTGCGTAGTGGTAGTTACAAAATCTGCCAAACCGACCGGGGTCGGGTGCAGCCCCGTTACCACAAGACCGGCTATATGGGCCATATCTACCATTACAAGCGCTCCGACTTCGTCGGCGATCTCTTTAAAAGCGGCAAAGTCTATTACTCTCGG
>JAJRYL010000107.1 GCA_024275855.1 Deltaproteobacteria bacterium | reverse complement strand
TTTATGGCTTTGGCCACAAGGGGGTAGGTTTTGAGGTTGTCGAGAGACTCTATTATATGCTCTTTGGTTGTTATCTCTATCAGCTTTTTAAATGTGGGTTTGTCATGCATCGCGTCTATCATGCCTTTGGCCGGAAGCGCGGTGCTTACCCATTCTTTAAGGTTGGGCGAGTCTTTAAAGGCGTCGGGGTCTTCATAAAGCGCCTTCATGGCCCCGCAGTCCGAATGGCCGCAGACAATGATGTCGGAGATAGATAGCGTTTGCAGCGCAAACTCTATTGCCGCGCCCGTACAGCTCTTTTTCCACTGCTTGCCGCAGTCCGGAATTATACTGCCTACATTTCTAACTACAAAGAGGTCGCCCGGTCTGCTCTGCGTTAACATGTTGGGGTCTACCCTTGAGTCAGAGCATGTGAAGAAGAGTACCTCGGGGGACTGCCCTGTGGCGAGTTTCTGAAAGTGCTCCTTCTCCTGCTTAAAGTAATTCAGCTGGAAATCTTTGATACCCTGTAGTAACCGATCCATAGAAAACCGCCTCCTTCGCTGCTTTTTGTTGAGCCAAGCCGTTGCTTAAATTCTCTTGCAGTCTATGTGAAAAATCAGTAAAGACCTTTCTGGTACGCGCCAACCGGTTCCGGGGCCTTAAGTCTGTCGAAGCTGCTTATAGAGCCGAACTCGCCGTCGAAACCGCTTCTTACGCTTATATCGCCTTCTCTTACTCTTATTATCGCCTCCGCTGTTCTCTCTCCGGCGAGTTCTACAAGTTCGTCTCTCTTTTTGTCGAGAAGAATAGAGAACTCCGTAGCTTCTTCTACGAGCCTGTCGTACCCGGCCTTGACTTTCTTTGAATTTACCCCGAAACCGATTACCTCGGAAAGGATTTCAATCAGCGGCACAAGGTGTATGGCCGGTACCGTCTTTTCGGATATAAAGTCAAACGGCCTGTCTGCAAGCTCGTCTACACGGTTGAGCACGCCTATTGTAAGCGGACGGGTGCAGACGGGGCAGATGCCGGAGGTCAGCGCGGTCTGTTCCGGGGTGAAAGAGACTCCACAGGCCCTGTGGCCGTCTCCGTGGTATTTGCCATCTTCGGGGTAGAACTCTATTGTTTGAACGAAACGCCCGGTATCGTTGGTTTTTAAAATATCCATTATTTCAAAGTAGTCCATATCGCACTCGAAGACGTTTGCCTCGCGTCCGAGTTTGCCCGGCGAGTGAGCGTCGGAGTTCGATATAAGCGTTATGCTGTCGAGGGAGGAGAGGCGCCTGTTCATGCGTGGGTCGGACGACAGTCCGGTTTCGAGCGCGTATATATGGGGGGCCAGGTCGCCGAAACACTCTTCAATAGAGTCGAAGCCGGACTTTGAGCCGAAAATAGAGAACCACGGAGTCCAGACATGCGCCGGAACGAGCATAGAGCCTGTGTGCGAGTCGAGCACAATACTCAAAAGCTCCGTAGCTGTAAAGCCAAAGATAGGCCGCCCGTCGGACTTGATATTGCCTATAGAATCGAAGACCGAGTTCATCTTTTTAGCGGCGATAAGGGAAGGCGCGAAGATGAGATTATGTATCTTTCTTGTCTTGTCGCCGGACTTATAGATGTTGCTGACCTCGGCGGTGAGCATAAAGCGCACGTCGAGGGCTTGCGGGTTTATCTGAAAATCGGTTGGAAGCGCTTTTAGCTTGAAGAGGCCGTTTTCTGCCGGCTCAAGCTCTTTTTCTATGGAAGCGAAGTGCGCGGGGTGGGTAAAGTCGCCGGTGCCGACGAGATTAATGCCTTTAATAGCGGCAAAATGGGCGATCACCGCAAGTGTCATCTGCTTGCTTGTGGCCCTTGAGTAGAGGCTGTGGATATGTAGGTCGGCGATTATACGCATAATGAAGAGTTTGCCTCTGGATTATGTATATACGTCTACATGTTAGGTTTTGTCTCTTTCTGCGTGCAAGCGGCGCGCAAGACAGACCAATACGATTACGAACAGCTAAAGGCAAATCCGTACGGGAGCCTATTTGAAATAGCGAAGGTATTATAGCACGATTTATAAGGTTTTTAAAGGGGTAATGCGATTATTAACTACCCATGATGTTATAACCCGAGTCTACATAGATAATTTCGCCGGTGACACCGCTCGAAAGCGTGCTTGCGAGGTAGAGCGCGGTAGAGGCTACTTCGTCCTGGGTAACGTTTCTTTTTAGCGGCGCTTTCTTTTCAACAAGGTTGAGTATGGCGTTGAAGCTCGATATGCCCATGGCGGCGAGTGTCTTTATCGGCCCGGCGCTTATAGAGTTTACGCGTATGCCCTTGGGGCCGAGGTCTGCGGCGAGGTAACGCGTAGAGGCCTCTAAGGCGGCCTTGGCAACTCCCATTACATTATAGTTTGGCACGACCCTTGAACTGCCGAGGTATGTCATCGACATTATCGAACTGCCCGCGCTCATGAGGGGTTCCGCCTCGCGGGTAAGCGCGACCAGCGAGTAGGCGCTGACGTCGAGAGCGAGCGCGAAACCCTCGCGGCTGGTCTTTACAAACGCGCCCTTCAACTCTTCCTTATTAGCGAAGGCCACGGAGTGAACAAGCGTATCAAGCGACCCCCATTCGATTTCGAGGGTTTTGAAGACGGATTTTATGTCTTCGTCGTTGGTAACGTCGCATGGCAGTATAAGGGATGCTCCGAGTGATTTTGCCAAAGGCCTGACACGTGACTCAAGGGTCTCTCCTACGTATGTAAAAGCGAGTTCCATGCCCTCGCTGTGCAACTTTTGAGCTATTGCCCAAGCTATCGAACGTTCGTTGGCTACACCGAAAATTATGCCCCGTTTGCCTTCAAGAAGTCCCATTAAGTTCTACCCCGTATGTTGTTATGGTATAGGTAAGCCTCACTTTTACCACTTATCTACAATCGGTTCAACACTTCTTTTTATATTCTTTATAATACTTATACTTGCCCGAACCGGATACATCTGGTACAGTATATTGTATATATTATGGGAGGCACTTATGGATTTTGATCAGTTTGAAGAGAAAGAGGCGGTAAAGAAGGCGGCGCTGATAGAAGAGAACGGTTATAAGTTCTACAGTATCATGACGGATAGAACCGAAGACCCGGACACGAAGGCCGTATTCGCAAGCCTTGCCGCGGACGAATTGAAACACAAGTCGGTAATAGAAAACAAGTTTTTTGAAGCGGCAGGGCTTGGTGAACAGATTACCGATGAAGAACTTGCGCTTGAAGATTATCTTAATAAAGAAGACGCAGGCGATATTTTTACCAAGAGAATAGACGTGGAAGAGTTGATAAAGATTCTCGACCATCCGCGCAAGGCGCTGATAGTGGCTTTCGATACCGAGAGGTACTCTGTAAATCTTTTTGAAGGGCTCGCAAAGGGCGCGAAGACGGAAGAGGGCAGAAAGATGTATCAGAGCATCGCCGAGGAAGAGAAGGCGCATGTAGAACTGATAGAGGCGCTTTTAAAGGCCGCTCCGCCGCTTTAAGTTATACTTTATTTTCGCTCTCGTGCGCTCAGTAGCAGGCAGATACCGCCCGTTGCACCGGGAGGTTGAGGATCTTTATGCCGGAGCTGAGACATAATCTGATTACAAGGGAGTGGGTCATTATCGCCACCGAAAGGGCGAAGAGGCCGAGAGATTTCAGTAACCATAAAGACCGTCTGGCCGCTCCGGCCCATGCCGATTCCTGCCCGTTCTGCCCCGGTAACGAGAGCAAGACCTCAGAAGAGCTGCACCGCATATCCATAGACGGCATGTGGAAGATGCGCGTGGTGCCGAACAAGTACCCCGCGGTAAACCGTACCGGCGAGAAGTTTCGCTCGGTAAACGGGCTTCGGCGCATGGTAACAGGAGTCGGTCTGCACGACGTAATAATCGAGAGCCCTCTGCACAATACGAGCCTCGCGCTGATGGAGCCCGAAGATGTCGTTACCGCCCTTAAACTCTATAAAGAGCGGTTTGTAGAGGCGTATAAAGACCCCCGTGTAGAGCATGTTATAATATTTAAAAATCACGGCCTCGGCGCCGGTACAACGATATACCACCCCCACGCGCAACTCATAGCCATACCTATCGTGCCGGTACAGCACCGCGACCGTGTGGCCGCCGCCATGCAGTACTTCGACGATACCGGTCTTTGTCTTATGTGCGACACCATTCAAACGGAACTCGAAGACGCGAACCGCATAGTTATCGAGACAGAGTTTTTTCTAACGTTCATTCCGTACGCCGCACTCTCGCCCTTCCATACATGGATATTTCCCAAACGGCACTGCGCCTCTTTTTCCGGCATAACGGATGATGAGATAACCGACCTCGGTTTTCATCTGAAGGTTCTGTTGGCTAAACTCTACCACGGGCTTGAAGACCCGGACTTCAACCTTGTAATACGCTCTTCAAGGCCCAAAGACATCGGTAACGAGTTTACGCACTGGTACATGAGCATAATGCCAAAGCTTACAAAGACGGCCGGTTTCGAGCTTGGCAGCGGCATGTATATAAACCAGAGCCTGCCCGAAGAGAACGCCGAGTTTTTAAAGGCCGTTCGTATCGACTGACCCGCAACCTCTCCCGCGTTTGCCCGCTCTATTTCATTACAATTACAATGTGAGAACCTCTATGACAAAAGAGTACAGAAACCCGAAACCTACGGTAGATATTATAATTGAGTTGGCAGAAGGCGGTATTGTATTGCCGGGCAGTATTGTTTTAATAGAGCGGAAGAACCCGCCGTACGGCTGGGCGCTGCCTGGCGGTTTTGTCGATTACGGCGAGAGCTTAGAGAGAGCCGCCGTTAGGGAGGCTAAAGAAGAGACCTCCCTGGATGTAAAGCTGAAGTGCCAGCTCCACGCCTACTCCGCCCCAAATAGAGACCCGCGCTTCCATACGGTTACGGTTGTTTTTGTAGCCGCCGCAACAGGTACGCCCGTTGCCCGCGACGACGCCGTTAACGCCGGAGTTTTTACCGAAGATAACCTGCCGGAAAAAATCGCCTTTGACCATGCCGATATTTT
>JAJRYL010000106.1 GCA_024275855.1 Deltaproteobacteria bacterium | reverse complement strand
TTCAACCCGGCGCCCGCTGCTCTAAGAGCGAGGCCGAGCGAAGCGGTTGTTTTACCCTTGCCTTCGCCGGTATATATATGTATCAGTCCGGAACTCTTTATTCCCTTAAACACAAACTCCTCCAATATAACGGCCTTAATAGCGGGGGTATGAAAAAGACAAAAAAAACCGTCCCAACGAGAAATCGAAGGACGGGTAGATAATCAAGAGCGGTAGTAACCGGAAGGCCCTGTACGGCCCATAATAAGTGGATATATAGCCGACCGGGGTTGCTCCGACCTTCTCCCTCGAAAGGTCTGTTACGCGGGCGAACGGACAGGTCTTCTGGCTTGCGGATATTCCGCTCACAGTTGCGGGGCAGCTCCCGACTCTACGGGATTCCCTGAAACCCCCCTCAAAAAAGAACGATAAAAAGGCAGGGGGAACCACAAACGCCATCTATTACTTTACTTTACAGAGGTTATCAAGTATAACACCATACGGTCAAGCTGTTTTTTTCCGTAAAAGCCTGTTATGCTACGTAGACAAACAGGACAGGATGCAGGGCCAAACGAACCAGGCTTAACATTGGCCGACCCACGCGAGTAATATCACAGGTAGTCCGGTTAAAAAAAAGATTCGAACCGGCTGCACCGGCCAACGGTATATTTTAAACCGGACCGAGGGAGTGAAAAAGATATGTCTTTATACGATATAAAGATCGACTGGGCCAAGCTTGTAAAGATTACCGTATCCGATATAGACCTTAAGGTTGCGAGGAATTTTCTAAGAAACCTGCGGCTAAGTTCCACTACACCCACTACAGACGTATACGTCTGCAGCGACGCAAGGAATAAGGGTGTCCGGCAGATACTCAAACACCTGCCCAACGTCAACGTTCTTATAAACGCCGGCAACGTGGTCTACAGCCCTAACAAGATTCCGACGGTAATAATCGCGCACGGTTCCGAACGATATACGTGCGGAGCCGTTGAGTACGCAGGTTGTTATAAAGGACAGACCGACGCCCTGCTGCCCTCTATCGCCAAAGAGGTACTTAACGACCCTATAGAGAATGCGAAGGCGCAGCTTGAGAAGGTGGACGAAAAGTTCAGGGCCGGCATTATCTACTACGACCACGCCCTCGGCACCGTTGAGCAGATAAAAGGCGACCAGTACGCGCGCTCCGAGGTCTGCGACTTCTTCTTCAAGGAACTCGATATGGCGTTAAGGGGAAGGTACACGGCGGAAGAGATAGAGGAGATGTCGTCGGGGCAGAACCCTGAAATTATCTTCTTCACCAACTTCTCTACCCGCAACACCTCGTTCAACCTATTTAGAATAAATGTGCAGAAGAACCAGTTCCACGGTGTCGTCAGGGACTCTTTCCGCTTTGCCATGGACTCCGCGCTCTCTGGAGAGAGCAGCTTCAGCGATACCAAGACCACTATTTTAGCCTTTAAAGAGAACGACCACCTGCCTGATGGACTCGATACGTTCCTTAACGAAGAGGCGCTGCTGCGCGGATACATAGATAAAGGCGGAAGGATCTTCCTCGTCTCCATTGGCGGGCTTCCGAGCCAGAAGAGGCTTTACGAAATGCTTCCCATAAAAAAGTAGCGATAACGGATAAGAAACAGATAAGCGTATGAGAGTTATAAAAGAGAGAAGTAAGGGCGGTAGAAGATGGTGATGGTCTGGGGAGAGTTCCTGCTCTGCTCGGTGGTAATAGTCGTCTGCGGTTACTTCCTTTCGCTCTATGGCGACATAATAGCCGAAAAGTCCGGGCTTGGCCGTGCCTGGGTCGGCCTTATTCTTATGGCGGGAGTAACGAGCCTGCCGGAGCTTATCAGCGGAATATCGGCCGTTACCATAGCGAGCGTGCCGGACATCGCCGTTGGCGGCATAATCGGCTCGTGCATCTTCAATATCTCCATAATCGCGCTCATGGACTTCTTCCACGGAAAAGACCCTATCTTCTCAAGGGCCGCGACCGGACACATGCTCTCGGCCGGGTTCGGGATTCTGCTTATCGGCATCGCCTCTATGGCTATTATAGCCGGCCCGGCAATCCCGTCTATCTACCATATAGGACTCTACTCCCCGGTAATACTCTTTATCTACATAATGGCGATACGCAGCGTATACTACTACGAAAAACGGCAAATTGAAGAGCTTGTCTCAGACGTAGCAAAGGCGCAGGAAGAGCAGTACAACCACCTAAGTATGAAAAAAGCGGTTCTGTTCTATGTGATAAACGCCGCTATAATTGTACTTGCCGCAACCTTACTCCCCTTTCTCGGAGACAAAATAGCCATTGAAACAGGCCTTGGCGGCAGCTTTGTAGGAACCGTCTTTATAGGCCTCGCCACATCGCTGCCCGAACTTGCCGTATCGTTATCGGCCTTAAAGTTAGGGGCAACGGAGATGGCTATCGCAAACCTCTTTGGCTCTAACCTCTTTAATATCGCCATTCTTCCAATTGAAGACGCCTTTTACACAAAAGGGCCGCTGCTTAGCGCCGTCTCGTCAGAGCATGCCGTAATGGGCTTTATAGCTATAATGATGACGAGTATAGCGATAATAGCACTGACCTACAGGTCTCGTAAAAAGCTCTTTTTGAGCCTGAGCTGGGACGCTATAGCCCTTGTGCTCGCCTACATAATCTCCATAATACTGCTCTACAATCTCAGAACCCCCTGAACCGCCGCTCATGTTAACCAGGTTTTTTATGGATGGAAAATGGGGAACGGAAAATCAGAGTTGTCTTGTCCGTATCACTTATAGTACTATCAGAACATGCCGAGGCTTATAAATCTCTATATACTTAAAGAGATAGCGATCCCGTTCGCACTTACTCTTGTAATACTGACTGCCACGGCGCTTCTGAGCAAGGTTCTGACTCTTGTTGAACTTCTCATAAGCCACGGCATCGGTCTCTCTTTCGCCTTCTGGTTTATAGCCTCGGCAGTGCCGTCTTTCCTTATATACACCATTCCGTTCTCTTTTCTCGTAGCCGTGCTCGTAGGTGTAACCCGCCTCAGTTCCGACTCTGAGATTACCGCCTTAAAAGCCTCCGGAATCGGACTCTACTCCATACTGAAACCTATCGCCTTTATGGCCGCCGTAATCTACTTGGCGGGACTGGTAATAACGCTCTACCTCTACCCGTGGGGAAACCTTAAAATAAAGAGCCTTATAACCGGCGCCGCGCAGACCAACATTACCGCCGGAATGGAAGAGAAACAGTTCTACGACCGGTTCGACGGAGTTGTGCTTTACGTAGACAGGCTAAAACCGGAGACAGGAGAGCTTGCCGGCGTCTTTATCTCGGAAACAGACAAAAACGGTAAAACAAGCACCTTCTTCTCTGAAAAAGGGCGCTTCGTTACATCAAAAGATGGTGAAAGGCTCTACCTGAAACTCATAAACGGCACAGTACACAGCCTGAACAGCACCACAGATGCGTACCATTTAGCTAACTTTACAACCTACCTGCTTGAACTGAGCATACCCGAAGGAGAACCCTCCGGTCTATGGAGCAAGACCAACAGAGAGCTGTATCCGGGTGAACTAATACAAAAAATCAACAGTTTAAAAGCAAAAGGGGAACTTACAGCGCCGTACGTGATAGATCTTCATAAACGCTTTGCGCTGCCCTTTTCGGTCTTTGTTTTCGCTATACTCGGAGTACCACTCGGACTACAGAAAATCCGCTCCGCCCGTTTTACCGGTTTCACCACGGCGCTTGGCGTCATAATGGTCTATTATGTCTTGTCAACCGCGTTAGAGGCGATTGGAGAAAATGGAAACATCAACGCGCTCTTCGCGGTATGGGGTTCCGACATACTTTTAGGAATAACCGGATTGTACATATTCCATAAATCCTCCAAGGACAGGCCGTGCGGCCTGATTAAATGCCTGCACCTCGCGCGTACAAGAGCACTGCGTAAAACAGGACGGGGGAAAAGCGAATGAAGATGCTGCAACGCTACATACTGGTCGAGTTCGTCAAACTGCTCTCGATTACGATTCTCTCCTTTATTCTTCTATTCACGCTCATAGACCTTTTTGAGAATATGGAAGATATTATCAAAAATCACGTGCCTGTTGTTAACTCTATAGCCTTCTTCTTCTATAACATCCCTTTTATAATTTCACAAATAACACCGATGGCCACACTCCTTTCCGTACTGCTTACGCTCGGACTTCTGGCAAAACACGGAGAGATAACAGCGATTAAAGCGGGCGGCGTCAAGCTCTTCAGCGCCCTCATGCCTCTGTTTATTTTTGGTCTTTTTATCAGCGTCGGCCTCTTTATCATGAACGAAACGGTCGCTCCGGCTATGAACAAACGTTCCGAGGCCTTCAGAACAAAGTGGCTGCACGGTGGGCGTATCGGCAGCTTCGGCAAAGAGGGGTTGTGGTTAAAGAGCGCGGACGGAATATACAATATACGCGGCATAGACCTTGTTAATAATAAGCTATACGGTTTCGACTACTATAAAATAGAAAAACCGTTCAAGGTAGTTGGGCGCATTACCGCGCGAGACGTAACATACAACGGGCAGAACTGGGTAACGGAAACGGCAACCGTATGGAAGTTTATAGAGTCCGGACGTGCGCTTCGCACCTCGGTAGAAGGGTATCTGATAACAGGGCTCGATAGTCCCGAAGAGATGGCGGGGATTGAAAAACACCGAGAGAACATGCCTATAGGTGAACTTGCCCAGTACATTAAAGGGCTTGAGGCCGATGGATACGACTCGCACAGATACAGAACCGACCTCTACTGCCGCATAACATTTCCCTTCATCAATTTCATTATGGTCTTTATCGGCATACCCTTTGCTCTAAAAACAGGGCGTAATACCTCCATTGCCGTCGGGGTAGGACTAAGCGTTATAATAGCGCTTAGCTACTGGATAATATTTGCGGCCACAAAAACTCTCGGCCACGGAGGAATTATTCCGCCACCGCTTGCCGCAACCTTTCCAGACATACTCTTTTTCGCTACAGGCACGCTAATGTACTCTTATGTACGGCAATGATAGCTATAGCTCAAAAATATTTTCCGGGCCGGAGTTGCAGTAAAGACAGATTTAGATTGACATATACCAACACGCTCTGTTATTGTAAATAGATTGTTGCGGGGTGGAGCAGTCCGGTAGCTCGTCGGGCTCATAACCCGAAGGTCGCAGGTTCGAATCCTGTCCCCGCTACCAAAAAAATCAAGGGGTTACGGCATTTGTCGTAACCCCTTTTCTTTGGACTGTACTAAAATTGTACTAATTTTGTCCAAAACCTCTACGCCATCCCTTAAGCTTTCCGGATAATGATGCGCGTAGCGCTGGGTCATGATAGGTGTTTTATGCCTCATTAACTTCTGCACCTTGTAAAGATCTACTCCAGCCTGAACAAGCCTTGTAGCAAAGGTATGGCGCAGATCATGAAACCTGAACTTCTCGATCCCTGCCTTTGCTCGTGCCTTGTAAAAGACTCGCAGAAGGTTTCTCGCATCAATCCTGGTACCTTCCTGAGTATAGAAGACAAGGTTATTTTTTATAGACTTGACCTTGTTCCTTGCCTTAAGAATCTCCAAGACCTGTGCATTGATAGGAAGGGTGTCTTTCCCTCTATTCTTCTGCTCAAGGATTGTAAGAGTCTTTCTAAAAAGATCTACCCTGTCCCATGCTAAGTCGAGGATTTCAGCTTGTCGCAGGCCAGTGTTAATGGCAACTATTAGAATCTCCTGTAGCCAAAAAGGAGATGCCGACAACAACTTTTCTTCCTCTTCATGGGTTAGCCAGCGTTCGACCTGATTATTGACCTTCTCCTTTGCAACTCTTGAAACAGGGTTTGAATCAACCCACTCCCATTCTCTCAGCGCAAGGTTGTATGCATGGCTAAGAAGACGCAACTCGTTATTCACTGTGTTAGGGGCTGCCCCCTCACCTCTTCTTGTACTCTTATAGCTCGATACGTCTCTTGGAGATAAGTCGGTTACTATATACTCTCCAAGATAACGGAGTAAGTGGTTAGCAAGGCTCTTATCACGTATGTGAGATGTCTGTGCCTTATTTAAGGCTGAGTGTTCCTCCATATACTTTTTAAGGAGGTCTCTCAACGTCTTATCTGCACCAACAGGCTTCTCAAACCACCGACCCTCTTCGATCTCTGTCACGAGTTTTGCTTCTATTCTTTTTGCCAGTGCTTTGTTCTTTGTACCGGTAGACTTCATCTCCTGCCTACCATTGTACGTAAACCTCATCCACCATATTTGGCCTCTCTTATAAAGCCCCATTAATTGCCTCCTCTCTTATGGGCTTTATCCAGACCTAGTTTTCCCTTTGTGCTATTATAGCTTGGTTTCGTGGCAGATACAATAGCCCGACGCACAAGATCATTAATATCATTACTGTCCTGCCTTTGGGGTGTAATTTTTATTGGGACTTCAAGCTTTGTCCTGGAACTACCAATCCAATCTTCAATTTCATTCGGATCAAAACGTAAAAGACCTTCGAGTTTAAAAGAAGGAATCTTACCAGTTTTTGCCCAGGCATAAACGGTTGAGGATTTACAATTCAGGTGCTCTGCTACCTCTTTTACCGTTAATAACATCGTGTCACCGTACTATAAGATTGTTACAATATTAGTCTCCCTGAGTCCGGGTTCTATACTCAAGGGGACTGGTATAATTCAACTCTGCCCATACTCTAGCAGGTATCTTTTGAAATTATCAGGGGGTAAATTTCAAAATTTTACATGACCTCCTTCATCGCCTCTTTTACGCCGGAACCGGCAAAAACGGCTTTTCTGATCTTCTGCATACTCTGGATTATCAGGTCGAGCCTCTCGACGCTCACAGTTGAGTGAAAAGCTACCTTCTCAAGATGCTTGATCTGGCTGTTCTGTAGCTGACCTGTCAACCGTTCAGCCGCTTTGACCGTTGCTTCAAGTATCCTGATGGAGGCTTCCTCGGAAGGGGTGAGGGTTTGGAGTTCAAAGAGGTTCTCCTGAGAATCTATCAACAGGAGACCGTTTACGAATGAGCGCAGAGAGTTGTATGAGTTGAGCTTACCCGAACGAATAAGGCGCAGTACGTCTGCCTGTCTTGCGACAGGCAGACGACTCGTTTCAAAGGCCTGAGAATGACCAAGCTCGCCACTGATGACCATGTCCTGATACTCAGGGGCGAGCTTCAACAGGCTCAATCTCTCTTCTACCCTCCAGACCTGTTTGAAACCCATCTTGGTAGCAAGTTCCTCATTGCTCCACCCACGGTCAAGCAGAGCCCTGAACGCCCTTGCTTCTTCCATGATGTTGAGATCCTCGCGCTGAATATTTTCAAGCAAAGCTAGTTCCTCTACGAGCGCGGCATCGGCCTCTATCACCATGCAGGGCATTGTTTTGAGTCTAGCGAGACCAGACGCTCTGTACCGCCGCTCTCCGGCTATTATCATATACCGATCGTCCCGCTTCGTTACCACTATAGGCTCAAGTATGCCGTACTCTTTGATGGACATGGCGAGTTCTTCGAGTTTGTCTTTGTCGAACTCCTTGCGAGGCTGATCGGGATTTGCGTAGATATAGGAGACATCTATGTTCTTGAGTTCCTTATTTTTTGAACCAGCCATAACAGATTTCCTCCATTTCTGCTGTGCTATATTCTCGACCCTCAAAGAGGTGAGTGACGTCTACGCCTTTCTCCAAGAGTCTCCGTGATATGTCATACAGCCTGTGACAGTCACATGGGCTGTGCTCCATGCACATAATCATCAAAATCCGGCTCTTAGACTCCGAGATAAGGAAGGTCAGACCCTCTTCCTGAGCGGGGCCAACTTTACCGCCCAAGAGTTTGCCGTGCCACTCGTACCTCGTGCCGAAAATACCCTTGAGCCGCTTCTGGTTGAAGGCGTACTTTCTTGAGTATGGTACAGACCGGACATCAACAAGAAGATCTACCTTCCTGGCATCCATCGCGCTCTCTAATTGCTCAACCGTTATCCTCTGGTAACCTATAGCGTAGATCATTCTATTTATGCTCTCTCTTTCTGCCATTAAAGCCTGCAAGGCATTACAATAGCTTTTGTGTTGACCTGAAACGCACTTGTCGCATCTGTTAGTTCCAGCTTGACCATATCGCCGCTAAACGCCTTGACAGCATCAAGTAAGTACTTTGAGTTAATACCGAACGTTATATCCTCAGTTTTGCCGGACGTGGTGCAGGGTATGTCCCAAGAGTAAGAGCCAGTGTCGTTTTTAGTGGAGACCGTTAGCTTGCCATTAACCCTGATACTGATGATTTTGTCTTTTTCTGCAAGCGGAAGAGCACCTTCGAGAACCTTGAGAATATCAGCAGTACCGAAGTTGACCTTGACCGGACGCTCACCCTTGAGTATGGGATCTGTATCGGGAAACTCGCCCTCGATCAGGCGTGTGGTCATTGTGCCGCCTGCAAGGACTGTTTTGAAAAGATTACCTTCTACAAAGATCACGCCATCGGCCTTGTGCTTGACGACCAGTGAAGCAGGTTTAACCGGCAAGGTGAAGGTTGGTATGCCCAAGTCCTCAATCGGCTCGTAGTGGAGCCTGTGGCCGTCCGTGGCCTCAAGCTGGCTCTTGGTAAAGTTGAAGCAGACACCG
>JAJRYL010000105.1 GCA_024275855.1 Deltaproteobacteria bacterium | reverse complement strand
TTTTTAAAAAAAGCCATCTTTACTCTTTCACCTTTTTCGCATGTAAAACAACTGAGACTCCGCACCTTGAAAAGCACGGGGTATTAAGATAAACAGATTAGTATTCTAACAAAAGAGGGTAACCGCAAGAGTAAAGACCGCCCGGCAAAATTATCCGGCCCCGACTTTACCCGAAAACGCCCGGACTTGAAATTCAGCCCGGAGAGCATCGGTAGCCGGTCTTGAACAGTTCCGCCAATCGGGAAGGGGTCAGGCAGTTTCAGCCCTGTTGCCGTATACGATTATCGGCTTCGCCTTATCCGAGATAACGTCTTCGTTTATAATACACTCTTTTATATTACTCTGCGACGGCAGTTCGTACATCGTGTCGAGCATAGCCGTTTCGAGTATGGCTCTCAGCCCTCTCGCACCGGATTTTCTATGCAGCGACTCCCTGGCAACAGCGACAAGGGCTCCGTCGGTGAACTTGAGCTTAACGTTTTCAAGTTCAAAGAGCTTCTGGTACTGCTTGATTATAGCGTTTTTAGGCTCGGTCAATACCCTTACAAGGTCGTTGGCCGAAAGCTCGTTAAGGGTCGCTATAACCGGTAGGCGCCCCATAAACTCCGGTATCAGGCCGTAACCGAGAAAGTCCTGCGGCTCTACCATATAGAGAAGCTTAGAGGAGTCTTTCTCAACGGCAATATGCTTTTTGGCCTCCGAGTTAAAACCGACCGTTCTTTTTCCGACCCTCTGGGCTATAATATCGTCGAGCCCCGAGAATGCGCCGCCGCAGATAAAGAGCACGTTGGAGGTGTCTACCTGCAGGAACTCCTGCTGCGGATGTTTACGCCCGCCCTTTGGAGGCACGTTTGCGACAGTGCCCTCTATTATCTTCAAAAGCGCCTGCTGCACGCCCTCGCCGGAGACGTCTCTGGTGATGGACGGGCTGTCGCTCTTGCGCGAGATTTTGTCGATTTCATCGATATAAACGATACCGCGCTGACAACGCTCTATATCGTAGTCCGCGTTCTGAAGCAGGCTGAGTATTATATTCTCGACATCCTCACCGACATAACCGGCCTCCGTAAGAGTAGTGGCGTCGGCAATGGTGAAAGGAACGTTTAGAACCTTTGCGAGTGTCTGGGCCAGTAGCGTTTTACCCGACCCAGTAGGGCCGACAAGCAGTATGTTCGACTTCTGTATCTCTACATTGCCGATTGCCGTCTTCGCCTCTATGCGCTTGTAATGGTTGTGCACGGCAACCGCAAGAACCTTTTTAGCGTGCTCCTGCCCTATTACATACTCGTCGAGCGTTCCCTTGATCTCCATCGGTTTGGGGATCGTTTCATCACGCTTCTTAAACTCCTCTTTTTCGTACTCTTCCGCGATTATATCGTTACATAGCTCGATACACTCATCGCAGATATAGACCAGCGGCCCGGCTACGAGTTTGCGAACCTCGTCCTGACCCTTGTTGCAGAAAGAGCATGTAAGGTAACTGCTGCCTTTTTTATTCATTAAGCTAATACCCCAATTCACTTAAGCCGGTAAACCCTAACATCCGAACTTAACAGCCGTATTCGGAATTTAACCGGCCACGTTCATAATTTAATAGCCGCGTTATAAGACTTTACTGCGGTTCTACAGCTACAGTTCCATAATCTCCATTACTGAAGATAGATCACAGAAATCATATCGACAAAAGAAAGTAGACTCTAAAGTCAAAACAGAGGTCTAATCCTTCTTTTCTTCCTCTTTTTTCTCTTTTGCGGGTATTAAAAGCCTCTTTTCGATAACAGTATCTATTATACCATACTCTTTCGACTCCTGGGCGTTCATGAAAAAATCCCTCTCGGTGTCTTTATATAGCTTCTCTCTGTTCTGCCCGGTGTGCTTCATAAGTATCTTGGTAAGCTCTTCGCGGATTCTAAGTATCTCTTTTGCCTGAATATCAATGTCGGTTGCCTGACCCTGCGCACCGCCAAGCGGCTGGTGAATAAGCACGCGCGAGTTAGGCAGGGCAAACCTTTTGCCTTTGGCTCCGCCGGCAAGAAGAACCGCGCCCATCGAGGCGGCCTGGCCGATACAGATGGTAGCGACATCGGGTTTGATATACTGCATGGTATCGTAGATGGCGAGACCTGCGCTTACGACCCCTCCGGGCGAGTTTACATAGAGGTGAATATCTTTATCCGGGTCCTCGCTCTCAAGAAAGAGCAGTTGGGCGATAATCAGGTTTGAGACAGCATCGTCAACACCGCTGCCGAGAAAGATGATTCTGTCC
>JAJRYL010000104.1 GCA_024275855.1 Deltaproteobacteria bacterium | reverse complement strand
GTTGCCGCACCCCGTTAACACCTTGCGCGTTACGCCAAAGGCGGTCTCGCCGCGGGCCTTGGGAGTATGCACGGCCGGGGCCGATGGAGTGTCGGCCGGGCGTTCAATCTCGGTTGCGTGCCCGACCGTCTCCGCCTTTTCTTTCTCTTTTCCTTTTGTTAAAACCTGGGCGTCACGAGAACCGTCCCTGTAGACGGTAACGCCTTTGCAACCGAGGTTATACGCCATAAGGTAGACCTTGGCGACATCCTCTACCGTCGCCTCGTTGGGGAAGTTTACGGTCTTGCTGACCGCGTTGTCCGTATGTCTCTGAAAGGCCGCCTGCATCTTTATATGCCACTCTGGAGAGATATCGTGCGAGGTTACGAACGCCCTCTTTATCTCTTCAGGAAGAGAATCTATGTCGTGGAGCGTACCGGACTCAGCTACCTGCTTCATAAGCTCCGGCGAGTCGTAACCGCCCTCCTTCATAATCTCTTCAAAGAGCGGGTTCACCTCTACAAGCTCCGTGCCCTCCATAACCGTACGTGTAAAGGCGAGAGCGAAGAGCGGCTCTACGCCGGACGAACAGTTGGAGATAATAGAGATAGTACCGGTCGGCGCAATGGTAGTAACGGTCGCGTTGCGCATAGGCTCTCCGAGAGACTCGAAGGTAGAGCCGACATAATTCGGAAACGGCCCGCGCTCATTCGCAAGGTCTATGCTCGCCGTGCGTCCCGCCTTCTGGATAAACCTCATAACATTCTCGCCCATCTCCACGCCCTCTTCAGAGTCGTACGGAATAGAGAGGCGGATTAACAGGTCGGCGAAACCCATAACGCCGAGACCGATCTTACGGTTGCTCTTTGTCATATCGTTGATCTGCTTAATCGGATAACGGTTCATATCTATGACATTATCGAGAAAGTGAACCGCCTTGCCGACCGTGTCTCCAAGCTTTTTCCAATCGACCTCGTACTTTATTACGTCTCCAACGGAACTCTTTTTAATCATGCGGCTTAAATTTATAGAGCCCAAGTTGCACGCCTCGTACGGTAAAAGAGGTTGCTCTCCGCACGGGTTGGTAGACTCTATTTCGCCTATGTGGGGTGTCGGGTTCTCTTCGTTTATACGGTCTATAAAGATGATTCCCGGGTCGCCGTTCTTCCATGCGCGGTCTACAATATTGTTAAAAACCTCACGCGCGCCAAGCTTACCGGCCGGAGCATTATTCTTAGGGTTGAAGAGTTCGTAATCCGTATCTTTCTCAACGGCCTGCATGAAGTCCTCGGTAATGTTAACCGAGATGTTGAAGTTGTTGAGCATAGCGTTATCTTCTTTGCAGGAAATAAAGTCCAGTATGTCGGGATGGTCTATGCGCAGTATTCCCATGTTGGCGCCGCGGCGCGTCCCACCCTGCTTTATCGCCTCCGTAGCGGCGTCAAAGACCGTCATAAAAGAGATAGGGCCGGATGATATTCCGGAGGTCGAACCGACTATGTCGCCCGACGGCCTTATTTTAGAAAAGGAAAAACCGGTGCCGCCTCCCGACTTATGGATTAAGGCGGTATTTTTTATCGCCTCGAAGATAGACTCCATAGAGTCTTCTATCGGAAGGACAAAACAGGCTGAGAGCTGCTGAAGTTCGCGCCCGGCGTTCATAATAGTAGGGGAGTTAGGCATAAACTCAAGCGACGACATCATCTTATAAAACTCTTCCGCTGTCGCCTCTATGTCGGCCTCGGGGTTATAGAACGCGTCTCCCTCGGCAATATTGTTACTTACGCGCCAGAACATCTCTTCAACCGTCTCTATCGGCTCGCCATCGGCTCCTTTTTTAAGGTACCGCTTTTCCAATACCCTTCTCGCGTTCTTATGAAGCTCTATCTTCTTTAAAGGCATATCCACGACTCCCGCTCTGCCACCGGCTCCGCCGGACTTACTAAAAAGACCCTTATAAACATCCTGATCAATTTTCATCTATCAACCCCTACACTTTCTAATTATAATATTTTTCTAAATGTATATACACTGCCAAAAAGCAGCATGCTTATAAAAGTACGATGCTTTTACTCTTTTCAGGCAGTAAACACCCGCAGCTCACGGTCTTTAAAGTGAACCTCCGCCGACAGGAGTCGCGGGGCTCTTTAACAGCTACAAACATTTGGCCCGGGGGTCTCAACGGAGAGCCTGTTTTCCCCCGGACTGTAGCATTATGTTTTAACGGCTGAACAAAGATAAGAACCCGAACAGTACACAAAAAAATTGTTGGCGGGCACAGGCCGCCCTATACGGCCTGTTTAACACGTTGAAAAGTAAACAAAAAACACTCAAATACGGAAATTCATAAAAAAACAGGCATGAACATTCCGCCTATACGTTAAAAGCTCTCTGCACTTGTTACGGTTAGCCTCGGAGACATAAGGCTCGATCAACTGCCTGCAACCCTTTGAGCGAGCGAGACGCAACGCTTTTAAGATGAACTACTATGCACAGGACATGCCAAACCAAGAACCGACACAACAATTCCCGAAGGGAATTGTTGTGTCGGCAATTCCGCTTTGCTTTGCCTCTGTATGGGCCTGCATACCATATATTACCGGAAGCTTCTGTCTCAAATAGGCCTATTTTACAAATCAACCCGCCTCTTAAGTCCGGCAAGGTCTAT
>JAJRYL010000103.1 GCA_024275855.1 Deltaproteobacteria bacterium | reverse complement strand
TCGTTAACCCAACTATAGTCCACCATATTCTCTTACGCAGGCCGGTATAAACCTTGCGGTAAAACAGGTAACAATATAAGAAATAATACCTTCGCAACACAGCTGATAAATACTGTACAGGGTAAAACAATAATTAAGGTATATAAGCATAAGTACACATATATTTTATCGGCATAAACACAAAATACTTAAAGATCGAGGGTATTTACAACACCTCTTTTAATGGCATTACTTTTATTACAGAGCTGATACGCTCAACTTGAACAAAAATTAAGATAGATAGTCGCAGACCTTGCACAACAAAACCGGCCACCCGCGTTGCCACCCCTAAAACAGGAAAGACCCTATGCCGGCTTCTTTCAAAAGAAGCCGGCATAGGGTCTTTAATTATCTATATTAAGAGATTAAGAGAGCGCTTTAAAAAAAAGAAACAGGTCGCAAAAGAGAGCTTAGAGGCTCCGGTTTAATCGTCATCCGCATCGCGCTTGGTCTCTTTTCTCGCCACACCGGTCTCTACTGCCGCATCTACAACGGCAGTGGCTACAAGCGGCGGTACCCTCGCGTCGAAAACACTCGGTATAATGTACTCTTCGGAGAGTTCGTCCTCTTTAATTACTTCGGCAATAGCGCGCGCAGCAGCAAGTTTCATCTCTATATTAATCTCGCTTGCGTTGACAACTAAAAGCCCCTTAAAGAAACCGGGAAAGCAGAGCACATTATTTATCTGGTTCTGGTAGTCGGACCTTCCCGTTCCCATTATTCTTACAAACGGCTCGGCCTTCACAGGATCTACCTCGGGGTCCGGGTTTGAAAGCGCAAAGACTATGGAGTCTTTCGCCATCTTCTTAACACCCTCTACGCTTAAGATATTTGGCGCCGAGACCCCTAAAAAGATATCCGCGCCCTCTATTACCGTATTAAGAGAGCCTGAAACTCTGTCGGGGTTTGTAATCTCGGAGAGCAAAACCTTCTCTTCATTCATATTGTTCTCTCTGCCTTTATAAAGAGCCCCGGTGGAATCGACCCCGATTATATTCCTGACGCCGGAGTGCGCCAAAAGCCTCGCGCACGCCATGCCGGCAGCGCCAAGCCCGGCTATTACTATCTTTACCTCCTCGAGCTTCTTTCCTACCACCTTCAAAGAGTTTATAACCCCCGCCATAACAACTACCGCCGTGCCGTGCTGGTCATCATGAAAAACAGGTATGTCGAGCCGCCTGGCAAGCTCGCGCTCTATGTGGAAACAGCGCGGCGCCGATATATCTTCTAAATTAATGCCGCCGAACACCGGGGCTATCCGTTCAACGGTCTCTATAATTTCTTCAGGGTCCTTCGTGTTCAAACAGATAGGGAAGGCGTTAACGCCGCCGAACTTCTTAAAGAGCATCGACTTGCCTTCCATAACCGGCAGCGCGGCCTCGGGCCCAATATCGCCAAGCCCCAATACAGCGGAGCCGTCGGTAACTATGGCGATGGTATTCTTCTTGATGGTAAGATTATAGACCTTGGACTTGTCTTCGGCTATTTCGAGACAGACACGCGCCACGCCGGGCGTATAGACCATAGACAGATCGTCGCGGGTATTGAGGGCGCGCTTGGACTCGATAGTGATCTTACCGCCGAGGTGAACAAGAAAAGTTCTGTCCGATACGCTTATAATCTCAAGCCCGTCAATCACCTTAAGCTCTTCGACAAGCTCGTGGCTGTGCTCTACATTACCGGCGTTTACCGTATAGTCGCGCGTTACATGATTCTTTTTTGCCGACACTATATCTATAGCGCCGATATCGCCGCCCGACTCCCCTATAATAGAGGTTATCCGGCCGACCATACCGGGCCTGTTCTCTGACTTTATCCTTACGGTAAAACTGTAACTCGAACTCGGTGTAAGCATCTACTACCCTCCCGCCTGTTATAACTGGTTGAGCGAACCTCCCCGGTAAAGGTCGGGGTATCTTTGGTTGCATGCCTTCGGACCGGGGCAACAGAGCGCCTATTTCCCCCTGACAGGAGCCTGAAATTTTAACGGCCAAATAAAGGCAACCTTAACTCATGTCTGCACAAAAACCGACTTGACTATATCAACTCCGATGCGTTCAAGGAAGTCTTATTATTGTTACATCGAATTAAACTCAAGAGACCACACCCCGAAGCGTGCGTATAAGAGACGGAATCGACCCAAAAGAGCTAAAGAGCAGGGCGCGCAATAGAGAGCAAAAAATAACCGCACAGGCTTGACAAACAAAAGAAGGTGCCGGATACTTTATTCAGAGATGGCTATTATAGGCTTTTCCGGACGGTTCGCTTTTATCTAAGCTATCTCCGAACAGTTCGTACCCGGACAGATCAGACCTTCTCTGAAAAGCGAACACTGCCGTTATATAAAACGGCACCGGAAAATAGAGCAGAGTCTAATGAACGTATAAGCAGCGCAATGGAACCGAACAACAAAAAACAGAGGGGGAACCTTTAATGATAAGTCTGACAGAGAATGCCGCCGAACAGATACAGAAGGTACAGAACGAGGCGAACGCGCTTGAGCAATACCTTCGCATAGATGTGGTAGACGGGGGCTGTTCCGGCCATCAGTACAGGCTCGGTTTCGACAAGCCCCACGAAGGAGACGAACAGTTCGAGTCGCACGGCGTCTCCGTGCTGGTAAACAAGACATCGGCCGAGATACTCGACGGGGTTGAGATAGATTACGTTGAGAACCTCGAAGGGTCTACCTTTACCTTTAAAAACCCGCATGCGACAGGGGGCTGCGGCTGCGGTAAGAGTTTCAGCGTTTAAGGCCATTACGGCTTGCGACTTTAAACTTTTAAGTTTAAGCGTTTAAATCGATGAATCTTTTTTTAAACGTTTTAAGAGCGTGGGTTACAGTAAAAGAGCAAAAAGGCTGGGGGTACGGACTGTACAGTCCGTACCCCCAGCCTTTTTCATTCAAAAGACAGATTTTTAAAATATAAACTTTTAACGCCTCAACCTTCGGTTTTTTTATAAAGCGCGGACTTTAGCAAACCGGCTCGGCCTTTTGCGCCGTTTACCTGTTAGCGGGTTTTAAAAAAACCCGCATCCTCTATACTCTTATAAAGCGGACTTTGAGAGGCTGACTTAAACTTTTGCGCCGCTTACCTGTTAACAGGTTTTAAAAACTTCGACAGGCCCTAAACTTCTGAAAAAGAGAAACTACACCTTAGACAGAAACTTGGCTGCCGTCCACGAGAGCAGTTGCGCGCCGACGTTAAGAGCGTCTTCATCTATATCGAACGTAGAGTTATGCAGATGCGAGGTTATGCCTT
>JAJRYL010000102.1 GCA_024275855.1 Deltaproteobacteria bacterium | reverse complement strand
TATCTGCTTCTCTCTGCTCGCCCACATCTTTGTGAACGCTCGCTTCTCTTTCTCAAGGTCGTTTTTCATACCCTTAAAGGCCTCGACTATAGCCTCAATTTTATGCGTAAACTCGGTGCCGGTCAGATAATTATAGACCTCCTCCATGCGCTCGCCCCTGCCCTCGGCAGAACACCTTACGTGCGCCGTCTGTATCAAGCCGGTACGAAGCGCGGAAGCGAGTTGAACCGCAAGCCCGATAGAGGTAACCCAGACACCTTCTCTAAAAGCAAACCCCTTTATGTCGTCCGGCAATACAGCGGTAACCAGAACCGCAACAGTAGCCTTCACAGCCCTCTGGTCGTCTTTAAGTTTCGCTACCCAGCCTTC
Organism: Deltaproteobacteria bacterium; assembly: GCA_024275855.1. Lineage (GTDB taxonomy): Bacteria > Desulfobacterota > GWC2-55-46 > GWC2-55-46 > JADFVP01 > JADFVP01. The sequence continues at coordinate 6,167 of JAJRYL010000102.1, read as the reverse complement.
GCTCCAGTTCTTTGTTCTCTTCAGCTCCCAAACGATACTGCCCGCCTCACGCCTTAAATCGTCTCTTACCCGCTGGATAATATCGGCGCCCCGTATGCCCTTTGGCACCGGCTCTATACTGTCGCTTCTAAAACGGTTCGCAAGCAGTTCTTCAAGTTCAAGCTCAAGCACCTCGCCCTGCGTCTGCATAGAACCCTGCTGAAGCTTGCGCTTCATCTCATCGAGCTGACGGGTCGTATCTCTGAGCTGCTTCTCTTTTTCAAGATCCTTTAACCTGTGCTCCTCGCTAAAGGCGGTAAACGCCTCGGCCTTTATCCTGTTCTCCTCGGCCTCCATCTTGCGCGCCATCTCAAGCTCTAAACTCTTGCTCTTATCTTCCAACTCGCGGGCCCTGCGCCTGTTCTCCAACTCAACATTACGCAACTCTGCTATTTTTTCCGCCTGCTCCCGCTTCTCTTCCCTTAAGGCTCTTAACTCCACAAATGACTTCTCGTTGGCCTTCTTAGCTGCCTCGGCCTCTATGCGGGCTTTTTCTGCCTCAAGCTTTTTAGCGACAATGCTTTCTACCGCCTCCTGCCGCTTATTTAACTCGGCCTCGCGCGTGATAAAGGCCGCCTCTTTCTTTCTAAGCTCCTCTTCATACTCAGCCCTTACGCCCTTAACCCTCTCCTCAATACGGTTCGTAACCGTATCGTCAAGCGAAAACTCTTTAGCGCAGTGCGGACATTTTATGTTCTGTTCAGACATACTTCTATTATTCCAATCTCAATAACAGCAATTACCTAAAACGAAAAAATAGAGACCTCTTATTCTGCTCAATCATACTACTTAAACCAATCTATTATTATAAAAAGAACAAGTATTACCACGCACACGTTGTAATTTTTACCCGGTCATATTGATCACACCAAGCTTAATAACATAAACTCTTAAACAGTAAAGACCGGCAATTTATACTTTAGTCGATGATACCATATATATTATAGCAGAAAGAGAGGCGGCAACTACTAAAGCCGCCTTTATAACACATGGTAACGGTACTAAAAGCAGCCCTGAAGATATTAACGTACCACAAAAAAGTTACGCCGACACGGTGCCGTAGTCACCCGGTTGGCTTGGCGGACGGCTGGCTCTTCTCTGTTCTCGGAGTCTTATCTTCAAGAGACTCTATATACGCCTCGGCGGTATAAGCGGCGATAGCCCCGTCACCGACAGCTGTGGCAACCTGCAGCAACGGGGTATTGCGGCAGTCGCCCGCTACAAAGATACCCGGTTCACTCGTCTCCATGCTGGAGTTGGAAATAATAAAACCGCTCTTATCCTTGTCAACATCCACAAAACCGGTTGTAGGAATAATGCCGACAAAGATAAAGACACCCTCAAGGTTTATATCTCTGACCGTGCCCGTCTTCAGGTCTTCTACCACCACACCCTCTACAACCTTGTCTCCAGAGACCTCTTTTAAGATATGGCTTCGCAGTATCTCGATATTTTCCGCCGCCTCAACCCTCTCCTGCTGAATCTTCTCGCCGCGAAACTGGTCACGCCTGTGGACAAGGTAAACCTTGCTCGCTATTTTAGAGAGATAATTGGCCTCTTTCAGCGCGGTATCTCCGCCGCCTACTACCATTACGGTAAGGTTTCTGAAGAACGGGCCGTCGCAGGTTGCGCAGTACGAGACCCCTTTGCCGGTAAAATCTACCTCGCCCGGCACGCCGAGACGAGACGGTTTCGCGCCTGTCGCGAGTATTACGGCCTTTGTCTTTACCTCGCCCTCAGTAGTCTTTATAACCTTAAGAGAACCGTCAGCGGTAATGCTCTCGACACTCGACATCTTAATCTCAAGGCCGAAACTTCTGGCATGCTCCTCAAACTTCTCCATAAGCGCCATGCCTGAAATAGACGGAAACCCGGGGTAGTTCTCGATCACATCGGTAAGGGCTATCTGCCCGCCGATCAACTCTCTTTCGAACATAATAGTCTTCAATCTGAGGCGCGTTGCGTATATTCCGGCGCATAGCCCGCCCGGGCCGCCGCCTATAATTACAAGATCGTACATAGATACCCCTTTCATGGAAAATCGAATAGATATAAAATATCGTAAACGCAAAGGGTCTCCAATTCAAGCCCTTTGTCTTTTTTTTGCCAACCTTCAGCCGATGCCGAGCAGGGCCTTTGCGGCCAGTAGATTCTTCTCTTCGTCTCCCGGAGCCTTCTGCGGTGTTTCGAGTATAACGGGAATTTTTCTAAAAGAGGCGCGGCTGAAGAACCGTCCAAGACCTTCGATACCAATAAAGCCGTCGCCAAGATTTGCGTGACGGTCTACCCTTGAGTTAAAGTCGGTCTTCGAGTCGTTTAGATGGATCAGCTTCAGGCGTTTCATACCTATCTCTTTTTTGATAACCTTAACGAGAGAGTCCATACCACTTTCCTCGTGCAGGGAGTACCCGGCGGCAAAACCGTGGCAGGTGTCGAAACAGAGCCCCGTTGAAAGTCCGGCTGTTTCGGCGAGCTTAATCGCCTTGCCTATTTCAATAAGCGAGCAACCGATTGTCGCCCCGCTTCCGGCGCTATTTTCAAAGAGTATAGTAGTGATACTGCCAAGCCCGGCCTTCGCGACCGCCTCGACCGCCGCCTCTATCCTCTTAAAAGCAACCTCTGCTCCGGCGCCTGTCGAGCTGCCGAGATGGGTGACAAGGTAGTCGGCACCAAGCGACTCCGCAATCGCAAGCTCGTCGCAGAAAAGTTTTATCGATTTGTCAAAAATATCGTCCTTCGGAGAGGAGAGATTTATAAGGTAGGTCGTATGCACGGCCACCGTCTTAATACCCGCCTCTTTGCGCCGTGCCTTAAAGCGCTCCACCTCTTCGGTACTTACCGGTTTAAGCGCCCACGACCGGGGGTTGCGCCCGAAAATCTGCACAGCATCGCAGCCAAGCTCTTCGGCTTTATCTATTGCGCGCGAAAAACCGCCCGCTATCGAAAAATGAAAACCTAACGGCATACATTCACCATACTCTGTTTTGCGGCCCCTAAGGTAAGTTTAGCAGAAAAACAGATGTTACCGCATCCTCTGCATTTTTTTAAGCGCGTTCGATGACAGCACGCTCGACACATTTTTGCTCTTGGCAATCCTTGCAAGCTCCCGCTTATCGATATAATCGAGCAGCCGAAGCGATATAGGCAACGGGGTCTTGGGGTTCTTTATAAGCCCAAGCTTCACACCCGTGTTCTTCATCCAGTTCTTGTTGCGCGCCACCATCCTTAAAATATCATCGCTCGCGTTTTTGGAATTGACAACCATTATTATTTCATTTTCAGATATTTTCGGGTTTTTCAATACCGCGCTCGACACAACCTTATTGGCATCGTTAATCAGCAGAGTCCTTTCAGGCTTGCCGCCTGTCAGGCCAAGCTTAATCTTCTCAGCCGTATTGAGCGTCTGAATAAGCTGGTAGATGTTTAACTCGCTATTATCAACCTCCTGCTCCTCTTTGCTCTCTTTAACAACCGCAACGGGTTCCGGTACTTTATCGATAACCGGAGCCTCTTTTTTTTTCATCGTCAGCACCTTAACGCTGCTATCGGCCCCGGGGTTATCGTTTATAAGAGAGAGTATGGATTGGTCTGAGGCATGGAGCGAGGCCAGCTTTTTAAGAAGCCTCGGGTCGAGTTTAAGACCGAGGGCCTCTTTAAGCTCTTTATGGTCGAATGAGCTAAAACCTGATGCCGCGTCTTTAGATGTAACGCTATCTGGATCGAAACTGAGAATAAAAAGGATTGTCAGCGAGTCGGCGGGAGAGAGACCCTCTATACTTTCGATAACGCCGGTGCCGGAGCGCCCGCCTGCGGCAAGGGTTGAAGCGACGTCTCTTCTGGTCTCAACCGGAACCTTGGGTGAGATAAACTTTAACAGGCCCTGTCGTACCTTCATCCAAATCCCCTATAAAACTTTTTCATGAAAGCAGACAGACAAAAACAAAAAAAAGAGCAAGTACCAAACCCGGACAGCATCTACGCGTTGCTCCTCTATCAAAAGAAGTACCGGTGGCAATCTGTACAACCGGCTGCAAAGAAAAGGGCTTATGGCAGAGCGGCGGATATTAAATTATGGCACCCGGCAAGTGCGCATCTGCAAGGTACCAGTTGCACTCAGGTACTTGTCGACGAATCGGTATCAGGCTTCTTTCTCATCAACTTGCCGAAGAAGCGATTTATAGGGTTAGAGCGCTCTATAACCGAAATAACCGGCCTGTTTCTGTAACCGAGCCCTGTCAGCGCTTTTATAAGCTCCGGGTTTTTGGCATCGAAACTCAAGCCTTTCCTAAAGACGTTAACCGCGCCCTTTATATTTCCGGCGGCCTCATAGACCTTACCGAGGTTGAGGTAGTAACTGCTTTCACGGTGGTTGCCCTTGATCGCCCTGATACAAAGCTCTATGCCGAGCCCGACCCTGCCGCCCCTTACCGCCTTGCACATGCCGTAGTACGACATTATATCCGTATCGGTCTTATCCTCACGAAACGCCTTCTCAAAAGAGCGCAACGCTTTATCAATATTGTCCGCCTTAAGGTGGCGTTTGCCAACCTCGAACAGGTTTCTGGCGCTACTATTGGCCATCAGCCCTTCCTTTCGTATATAAGTCCAAGCCCTTTAAGGGTCAAAAACTCGTCAACTTCATCAACGCAATCAGTTGCGCCGGCAACAGTTGCGGCAAATCCGCCTGTTGCCACCACACGTTTCAAAACGCCTCTTTCGCGCCGAACCCTCTCTACCATACCGTCTACCATAGAGACGGTGCCCCAGTACACGCCGCTTTTAATCGACTCTATACTGCTGCGGCCAACCACGTTCGGCACGTCTTCTGATCTGCCTCCCGGTCTCTCTCCGATGTCGTCTAATGAAACCAGCGGCAGCTTCGCCGTCTTTAAATGGAGCGCCTCCAAAGAGATACCGATACCCGGGGCGATAATACCGCCGCAATAAACACCCCCTGCGTTTACATAATCGAGCGTAAGGGCCGTACCGAAATCGACCACAAGAACAGGCCCCCCGAAAAGCTCAAAAGCGGCAATAGCGTTTACCAGCCTGTCGGCGCCTACCTCGCCTCTATTCTCTACGTCACTTTGCATATACTGCTCTACTACCGTAGCGCCTTCTATATCAATACCATCTGTAGAGACAACATAAACAGGCTTATCAATAAGCTCTCTTAACGGCGCGATCATGCCAACGGTCGCGACCGGCACTACCGAGCATATAATAACACCCTCTATCGAGCTTACCGTATCAGTACCGCCCCCGCCATGTTGCTTTACCCCGGAGAGTAAACTTGCGAACAAACCATTGTACTCTTTGGCATTTCGCGCCGCGTCCGTGGCAAACCTCTTAAACGCCACTACGGTATTACTGCCGCTTTCGACAAGCCCGGCAACCGTTGAGGTATTTCCTATATCAACTGCGAGTATCATCTGTAAACCCGGCGATATCGGCCAACAATATTGGCCGGTGATACGGTTTATAGAAAAGACCGAACGAACAAAACGGCTTAAGCCTTAGGATAGAGCGTGCAAAAAAAGAGACTGGATAGAGACTTAAGCAATATGTCGGGTCAAGGTTTTACTCAACGTAACCGTCCACGTTCGTCTCTCTACAGAGCGCAACATCACCTGAGATAATGCGCCTTACCTCTCCGGAGGCCAACCTCAAGAGCAGCGCGCCGTCGGAATCGACTCCGGCGCAGATACCCTCTACGCTCTCTTTAAAACTACTGACACGAAGCGGCTTGCCTTCGTAAGAGAAATAACTCTTCCAGGCAGCAAGAACGGGTTTAAAGGCCTCAAGACCGAACCCAAGGCCCGACGTTACCTTATACCACTTTTCAAGAGTATAATAAAGGGCAGCGGCAAATTCTACCCTCGAATACTCTTTTCCGTTCTCTATAAAGACGGAGGTGGCGCCGGAAAGCAATTCACATGGAAACTGCGCCTCTGTCATATTTATATTTACACCTATTCCGATAACCACAAAGTGAACCCTGTCAATTTCAGAATCCATCTCAAGCAGAATTCCGGCGACCTTGCGCCCTTCTATCAGGATGTCGTTAGGCCACTTTACTGTCGGTCTTTTATTTATTACTTTTTCAATTACCTCGGCCAGGGCAACGG
>JAJRYL010000101.1 GCA_024275855.1 Deltaproteobacteria bacterium | reverse complement strand
CCTGAGATGCTGAAAAAGTGGGAAGAGGCCGGCCTTTACGACAAGATAAAAGAGGCGGGAAAAGATAAACCTGCATATATCCTGCACGACGGCCCCCCATACGCCAACGGCCATATCCATTTGGGCCACGCCCTAAACAAGACCCTTAAAGATATTGTAGTGAAGTCGCGCACCATGAGCGGCTTCAACGCAGAGTACGTACCGGGTTGGGACTGTCACGGCCTGCCGATAGAGCTGCAGGTTGAGAAACAATTTAAAGAAAAGAAGGCCGACCCTGACAAAACCGCCATTCGCAAGGCGTGCAGAGAGTACGCCGCCGGGTTTGTGGCTATTCAGCGTGACGAGTTTAAACGGCTCGGGATTTTCGGCGAGTGGGAGAACCCGTACCTTACGATGAACCACGGTTATCAGGCCGCCATTCTAAAAGAGCTTGGCAGGTTTGTAGAAAAGGGGCTTGTCTACAAGGGAAAAAAACCGGTGCACTGGTGTTCGTCCTGCTCGACCGCACTTGCCGAGGCCGAGGTAGAGCACGCCGACAAGACATCTCCTTCGGTCTACGTCCGTTTCGAGGCCGTCTCAATAGAGTTCTCTAAGGCGATAGTGGAGGCAGGGGTAAAGACAGCCGCCTTCCTCGGCGCCGAAGACGTACCTATTAGCGTAATAATCTGGACGACCACGCCGTGGACGCTTCCGGCGAACCTCGCCATTGCCGTGCACCCCGACATTACGTACAATACCGTAAGGCTCGATTTGCACGGCCACGACGAAATATGGATACTCGCCGCCGACCTTGTAAAAGAGACTATGGAGAAGTTCGGTATAGAGAACTACTCGGTAATCAACTCAGCGCAAGGCAAGCTGCTCGACGGCATAGTCTGCAAGCACCCGTTCATCAACAGAGAGACTGTAGTAAGAACCGCCGACTTTGTTACAACAGAGGCCGGTACCGGCCTCGTCCATATCGCTCCGGGCCACGGGCAGGACGACTACGCGGTCGGGCTGGAGCACAACCTTCCGGTCTACGCGCCTGTTGACAATTCCGGCCTCTTTACATCCGAGGTGCCGGAGTTCGAGGGGCAGTTCGTCTTCAAGGCGAACAAAGGCATTATAGAGCTTCTTAAAGAGAAGGGCGCGCTCGTCAAAACAGAGGAGGTAACGCACTCGTACCCCCACTGCTGGAGATGCAAAAAGCCTGTAATCTTTCGTGCCACCGCGCAGTGGTTCGTCGCCATGGACGACGGCAACAAACTCCGCGAGCGTGCCTTAAAGTCTATTAACGAGGACGTAACGTGGATACCGGGCTGGGGTAAGGAGCGCATCTACGGCATGATTGAAAAACGGCCCGACTGGTGCCTCTCTCGCCAACGGGTATGGGGCGTGCCTATTCCGGCGCTCGTCTGCAAGGGCTGCGACAACGCCTTTTTAGACCCCGCGCTTATAGAGTCTCTTTCAAAACGCTTCGAAAAAGAGGGGGCCGACATCTGGTTCGAGCTTCCATTAGAAGAGCTATTGCCGGAAGGCTTAAGCTGCCCAGAGTGCAAAGGCAACGAGTTCGACCGTGAAGAGGATATTTTAGACGTCTGGTTCGATTCAGGTGTGAGCTTTGCAGCCGTGCTCGAAAGACGCGACAACCTTAAAAGCCCGGCAGACCTCTACCTTGAGGGCAGCGACCAGCACAGGGGATGGTTCCACTCGTCCCTGCTCGCCTCTATCGCCACAAGAGAGGCCCCGCCGTACAGAAGCGTTCTTACGCACGGTTTTGTCGTAGACGGCTCCGGGCGCAAGATGAGCAAATCCGTAGGCAACGTAATAGCGCCCGACTCCATTACAGAGAAGTACGGGGCCGAGGTTCTGCGCCTCTGGGTAGCGGCTGAGGATTACAGGGACGATATACGTGTCTCCGAAGAGATACTAAAGAGGTTGTCCGAGGCGTACAGAAGAATCCGCAATACCTTCAGGTACATACTTGGAAATATCTCGGACTTCGACCCGAAGACCGACTCGATTGAGTTCGATAAACTCGAAGAGCTTGACCGCCTTACGCTGCACCGCCTGACGGAACTTACTAAAAAAGTACGCTCGGCTTACGACAACTTCGAGTTTCACACCATCTACCACGCGGTTCACAACTTCTGCACCGTTGACCTCAGCTCTTTCTATCTCGATATCTTGAAAGACAGGCTCTACACGTCGGGCACGAAATCAGAGTCGCGCCGCGCCGCGCAAACGACTATCTACTACGTGCTCGACCACCTTGTAAGGCTGCTTGCTCCGGTGCTCGTCTTTACCACCGAAGAGGCGTGGGCCTTTATGCCCGGAGAGCGGGAGCAGAGCGTTCACCTTGCGAGCATGCCAAAAATAGACTCAGCGTGGACCGATACCGAACTCGACAATAAGTGGCGCGCCATTACTATCTTTAAAGACGAAATATCAAAAGCGCTCGAAGGCGCGCGCAAAGAGAAGATAATAGGCCACCCGCTCGACGCTTTCGTAACCGTAAATCCGCCGGAAGCGGACTTAGACAGGTTAAAAGAGGTAGAGGGACAACTTGCAGAGGTACTTATACTCTCAGGACTTATAGTCTCAAAAGAGGCCGGCACGGCAAAAGACTCATTCGACTTTACATCCACCGAGATAGAGGGGCTTAAAGTAAGCGTAGTTAAAGCTCCGGGTGAAAAGTGCGAAAGGTGCTGGCACTACAGCGAAACTATCGGCGACAATACCGAACACGCCGCTATCTGCGGCAAGTGCGCAGGGGCGCTTACGTAAAGAGGGCAGCCTTGAGAACCGGAGCAGGTACTGTTTATAAAACAGTACCTGCAACTTTTTGCCGCTTTAAGAACTAACGGAAACCGCACATGCAGGGCGGGCGAACCCTGTTCTGCAATTAAAAACAGCACAACCGGATATTTTTAAACGGGTACTCGCAACCTGTTATTTAACGGCTGAATTAAAAAAGATACCGCTATTGAATAACCAGAGAAACAAACTTTTAGGTTCCGCTTTAATCGCCATTGCGGTTCTTATAGCGGACCAGCTCTCCAAGGCGGCTATTGTCGCGTACCTCGTCTGGGGCGATATCCGCACGGTTATACCCGGCCTCTTCAATATAGTGTTTTTTAAAAACAGGGGGGCGGCCTTCGGCTTTTTAGGCTCCGGCGGCTCAGGGGCAAACCTGCGCCTGCTCTTTCTTACCGTTGTCTCGGTTGTAGCGCTTGTAGTCCTGACACTGCTCATAAGGCGCTCCGACGACAGAAGAAATACTGTGGCGCTCTCTTTAATAGCGGGCGGCGCGGCAGGCAATCTGATAGACCGGGCGGTACACGGCTCGGTAGTGGACTTTTTAGATCTTCACCTGGGCGGGCTTCACTGGCCGGCCTTTAACATCGCCGACTCTGCGATAACGGCGGGTGTGATAATTATACTCTACCTCTCGTTCTTCGCGCCCGACAGGCATAACCGGCGTTAAGAACAGCAACAGCCTATACGTAGCCACGTCCCTGCACTCAGGGCTTTACACCCGCAGCTAAAGTATTATATATTTACAACCACAAGACCGGATAGCCCAACAGTACCTTGAAAGGGTAGCGGATGCCGGGACGAGACAAAACACATCTGAAATACGGCAATTGGCAGGTCTTCCTGCACGAAGTTATCTTCGAGGCCGATACTCCGGGCGGTAAAACCTTCGACGTTCTGCTGCTGATGGCAATCGCGCTGAGCGTGCTTGCCGTTATGCTCGACAGCGTCGGTAGCATCCATTCCATTTACGGCGACCAGCTTTACAAGGTAGAGTGGTTCTTTACAATCATCTTTACAATAGAGTACGTGCTGCGCCTGATAAGTGTCGGGCGGCCCGCCAAGTACGCCCTTAGCTTCTTCGGTGTGGTCGATCTGCTCGCCATTATCCCAACCTACCTGAGCATAATATTTATAGGCAGCCAGTACATGCTTGTGATAAGAGTGCTCAGGGTTCTTCGGATCTTCCGGGTGCTCAAGGTGGTGCAGTACGTCGGAGAGGCACAAGTGCTCTCTATGGCGCTTCGTGCCTCGCGCAGAAAAATCACCATCTTCCTCTTTGCCGTGCTCACCCTTGTAACGGTGCTCGGCTCGGTAATGTACCTGCTCGAAGGGCCTGAACACGGCTTCACCTCTATTCCGATTTCTATCTACTGGGCGATAGTAACGCTGACCACCGTAGGGTACGGAGATATTGCCCCGGAGACCTCTATAGGCAAGGCGCTCGCCTCTCTTGTAATGATAACGGGCTACGCTATAATAGCGGTGCCTACCGGTATAGTAACGGCGGAGATAAGTTACGCTATGCACGGCAAGAGCATAAATACGCGGGTCTGCCACGAGTGCAGCGCGGAAGGGCATGAGATAACGGCAAAGTTCTGCAAAAACTGCGGCGCGGCACTTTAAAGTTAGCGGGTAATTATAAAAAAAGTCCTGTGTGGCAGAATTGGCGGGGGGGGAGGGTGCTCTTTACTCTTTAGCCTTTAGTACCTCGGCTTTGATAAATTCATCGATCAAATTCTTTTCATCTTCTTCTAAGGTGGAGAACATAACACCGTAACCGCCAAAGAGGCTATCCGCACCTTTTTTACCGGTTGACCACTTTACTATGCCCTTTATATCGAAGACACGCGCGTAACCGGGCAAAGAGAAGCGCAGATGCGTTGAGGTGCCGGTAAGAAGCTCTACGTTTGTATGGAGAAAGAGGCCGTCGAGACTTATATTTAACAGAAAACCGGTATACGCTGCGTCCCCCACGGTAAAGTCGGCCGGTACGCTAAGTATGGCCCGCTCGTCAGGACGCCCACCGCTGCTGCATTTCTCTGGAAAAAGAAACCTGTTTACCCGAAACAGTATCTCTTCGGGGCTAAAACCTTTGGTCATCAACCCGGATGCGCCAAGCTCCTTGATCTTTGCCATTATCCCGGCCAGCTCATACGCACCCGTCACCACAAGAACGGGAAACTTTCCGATATAACCGCTCTCCTTAATCCACCTGAGCACCCCGAAACCGTCGATGCCAGGCATCTGCATGTCGAGCATAAGAAGGTCGATACCGTCGGAGTCCGTGCTTATCTCGTTGATAACCTCTTTACCGTTCGTAGCGAACCGAACCTTGTGTCCGGCCTCTATCAGCACGTCACTGAGCTTTACCCTGAAAAAGATAGAGTCGTCCGCAACAAGCACGTTCCGTGAATTCTCGGTAATCATCTTAGCACCCCTTCTGTTACGTCACCCTTTAGAAAAAAGGTTAACCGCGGTGGTGATGCTTCTTTTAAAAGAGCGGCGCCTCTAAACGCTACTCTTTGCCGGACTCGGACTCCTGTTCCGCGTCGTCCTTCTTCGGCAGCTTCCATGTGGCGTACTCGCACTTGGGGTAGTTGGAACAGCCGAAAAAGACCCTGTTGCGTTTTGTCCTTCTCTCCACCAGCTTACCGTCGCACCCCTGCTCGCCGCACGGCACATTAGTTGAAATAGCCTTTGTGGACTTGCAGTCAGGGTACTTGGTACAGGCCAGAAAACGGCCAAAACGGCCCGATTTTACAATCATGGGCGCAGAGCACTTGGGGCACTTTTCGTCCGACTCCACCCTGATATCTACAGGCGTTACCTTGCCCGATTCGTCGGTGGTAAAATCCATTGTGCTCTTGCAGTCCGGATAACCGGAGCAGGCGAGAAATTTCCCAAGCCTTCCCCACTTTATTACCATAGGCTTAGAGCACTTCTCGCAGACGATATCCGTTGGAGTCTCCTCGCCCTTTATATTCTTCATCTCTTTTGCGGCCTTCTCGACACTACGCTTGAAAGGTTCGTAAAACTCGCCCATCACCTTACGCCACTCCAGCGAACCGTCTTCGACCTTATCGAGTTCCTCTTCCATTCTCGCGGTGAACTCGACATTTAAAATATCAGGAAAATTTTCTACAAGCATCTCCGTTACCAACACGCCGAGATCGGTCGGTTTTAACTGCCGCTGCTCCTTCTCGACATACCCCCTGTCCTG
>JAJRYL010000100.1 GCA_024275855.1 Deltaproteobacteria bacterium | reverse complement strand
TTACCAGAGACGAGCTTTATACGGCGGACGAAGCCTTTTTTACCGGAACCGCCGCCGAGATTACCCCTATAAGAGAGGTAGACGGCAGAATGATCGGCTCCGGCACTCCGGGCCCCGTTACAAAAGAGGTGCAGAAGACCTACTTTAACGCGGTTAAAGGGGCAGACAAACGGTACGAGCGCTGGCTGCACCGTATATAGAAAAAGCGGTTGCATAATATGTGTGAAGTTGAGGATATAAAAAATCTGTAGTTCTGTTATATGGCCGTGTCTGTACGCACAGTATTGAGAATTAAAAGCAGTTAAGGTATCATGGAACATCGAAGTTCCAAGCCGTATGCCGTTAAGTTCTTATCGGGCTTACTTTGGGGGCGGTATACGGAGTATAAACAGGTACGGCCCGTTTTTTACCGGGCCGGCAAATCAGAGAGATTGGCAGGAAGAGATGAAGTACGATAAGGTCTACACTACGCCACTAAACCTGAGATGGCCGCGCGACAAAGATAAAATTTTAGCGGAGCAGGCACGCCTTAGCAGACGCCTGACTATCGCGCCGATGACTAAAGAGCCGCAGTACGTCGCGGGTGTTGACGCGGCATTTTTAGGAGATAAGGTAATAGGCGCGGCTTCCGTCTATATCTATGCCACGGGAGAGCTTGTAGAGGAGGCTTACAGCGTTAAAGAGGTGACGTTTCCTTCGTTGCCCGGTTTTTTGTCATTCAGGGAAGGCCCCGCTATACTCGGCGCTGTCGAGAGGCTGAAGATAAGCCCGGATGTTATTATCTTCGACGGGCCGGGCATAGCGCACCCCAAGGGTTTCGGCCTCGCCTCTTATGTAGGGCTTCTGCTCAGTATACCGTCAATAGGTTGCGCCAAGACAAGGCTCGTAGGCACGTATGCGGAGCCGGCTGACAAGCGCGGCGCTTCGAGCAAACTTCTGTACGAGGGCGCGGCTGTCGGCGTGGCGTTAAGAACACGCGAAAAGGCGGGGCCGGTTTTTGTCTCTCCGGGCAACTTAATAGATATAAAAGGCTCTGTGAAGGTTGTGCTTAAGTGTACCGGAAAGTACAGGATTACCGAACCGGTAAGGAGCGCGGACGCGTTGACGAGAAAGCTTAAAAGAGCCTTTGAGGGAGACAGGTCGCTCGGCAACGCTTAAAAAGCGTTCGTTCTTTTTCTGCCGTACGGCCCGGCGGTTGTTTCCGAACCGTCCAAACCGGTAAACTACTCAGGAAGCGGCCCGGCGGTTGTCCGTTATTTAAAAGTCGTTTGAAAAAAAATAGGCCGTTTGGTTATATATGGAAGTCTTCGTTCTTTTATTGCTAATTAGTCCGGCAGTCAGTTCCGGACAGAATAATACTCACTTTTTGTCATGCGGGTTTTTCAGCCACCACGCGGGTCGGTTCAAGGTTTAAGGCTTTTCTTGAAGTTGTGAAACGGCCAGGGGGGGTGGTGCGAAGGGGCGGCAACCCGCTTAAAGAATTTATAGTCGTCCGCTACGCGACCGGGCACTTTTTTTGTGGTTAAAGGCGGCTATTGAAAAAACAGCTTACCTGGCAATGCGCAGGTGTTTGGTTCTGCTTGAATCGAGCAGCTCCGGGTTCGGTTTACCTATGTGGTAACCCTGAACAAAGTCTACGTTGTACTGCCTTAGAATATTAAGGGTCGTTTCGTTTTCGACAAACTCCGCTATAGTCTCTATACCCATACCTTTTGCCACTTCCGATATAGCCTTTACAAAGAGCTGGTCTTTCGGGTTTTCATCCAGTTTTCTTATAAACGAGCCGTCTATTTTAATGAAGTCAACATCCATTTCTTTCAGGTAGACGAAGGATGTAAAGCCGACTCCGAAGTCGTCGAGCGAGAAGCGGCAGCCGATCTCTTTTAACGCGTTTATAAAGTGTACCGCCCTCTCGATATGTCCTATGGCAGCGGTCTCCGTAATTTCAAAGACGAGGCGTGTCGGGTCGGCTCCTGTTTCTATTACCGTGTCTTTTATAAATTGCAGGAACTCCTCGTCGCCGAGGTCGATTCCGGAGAGGTTCATGCTGTAGGAGATATCAATTCCTTTTTTCTGGTTCTCGGCCTGTAGAACCATAGTCTTTCCTATTATAGTTCTGTCAATCGCGCCGACAAGGCCGTATGTTTCGGCTACCTGAATAAATACCCCCGGCAACAGTATCTCGTTCTCTTCGCTCCTCATCCTCGCAAGAACCTCGTAGTGATGTATGGTATTGTTACCGAGGCTCATAATCGGCTGGAACCACGGTTCGAAACGGTCGTCCTTTAGCGCCTTTAGAATTTTATCCTTCCACTCGACCCTTGAGTGCAGTTTTTCCATATCCTGATCTTCCGGATGGTACAGATGAGTTCTGTTTCTGCCAAGCTCCTTCGCGCGGTACATAGCGGCGTCTGCGCGGGTGAAGAGTTCCTGCGAGGTTGTGCCGTTATCGGGGTAGAGAACTATGCCGATAGAGGCCGTAAGGTTGCCGAAGTCTTCGGAAATTTGATAAACCTCAATAGCGGTACGAACCTTTTCCGCAATATCGACCCCGACGTCCTTTGAGCATGACGGTAAAAATATAGCGAACTCGTCGCCGCTCATGCGGCCGAGTATCGGTTCTATAACCGTCTTAGAGGTGTACTTTTCAAAGGCGCGCGACAACGAGTAGTCGAGGTTCTTCGCAAGACCCTTAAGGTATTCGTCTCCCATAGCGTGGCCGTAGATATCGTTCATAACCTTGAACCTGTCGAGGTCTACAATCAGCAGTACGCCTACCTGCTCGCCATTCTCAGCTACCGATATCCATCCTCTTAGCAGCTCTATAAAGCGGCTGCGGTTTATTAACCCGGAGGTTTCGTCATGCGAGGCAATGTACTTTAACTTGTCGTTAGTCTTTATCTGTTCGGTAATATCTTCCTGCACCGCGAGAAAGTGGGTAACCTCGCCCTGCTCATTGGTTATTGGCGAGACAACGGTGTTGCACCAGTACGCCTCGCCGTTCTTCTTTCTATTTTTGAATTCGCTGCGCCATGTTTTGCCCGAAAGCACCGCGCTCCAGAGCTCTTCGTATGTTTCGCGAGTGGTCTCTCCGGAGGAGAGTATCTTGGGTGTCCGGCCTATAGCCTCTTCCTTGGTGAAGTGCGTAATCGACTCGAACATAGGGTTTACGTATTCGATAATACCGTTAAGGTCGGTTATGAAGACGATGTTTACACTCTGCTCAATGGCTGCCGAAAGTTTCTTCTGCTCGAACTTGCTCGTGTACTCCTCTGTGACATCGACGCCGTATATGTAGGAGTAGTCGGCGTCCATTATCGGGGTAATCGTAAGAGAGTAGGTGCGGCCCTGCTGAGTAATGGTGATCTCTCTGCTTTTGCCTTCCGTAAAGCCCTCTTCTATTGTTTTGCAGCATTCGTTGCTGAAGCGGTCTGTTTCGGGGTCGTAACCGCACTCTCCAAGCAGGTGCGTGGCCGCATCGTTCGCGTAGAGCAGTTTACCCTTTTTTGATACCCGCATAACCGGGTTCGGGTTCTCGGAAGGGAACTTGGCAAGTGTGCGTATCTCTTTCTCAGCCATCATCTGTTCGGTAACATCTTGAATAGTGCCGAGCATTCTAATTGGCCTGTCGTTTTCGTCAAAGGTAATGCTCGCCCGTTCATTAACGTATCTTTCGCTTTTGTTGGGCAGAAGTATCCTGTGGGAGATTTCGTACTCGGTCTTGTTGTCGAGCGCCATGTGTACGGCAGTTATAACGGCGTCTCTGTCCTCAGGGTGAACTGTGCGCAGAAACCCTTCGTACGTAGCGACCGTTTTATCCGGTTCAAGCCCGAAGAGGTGGTATGTTTCGTCGCTCCACGTGAGCTTGTTATTTATTATGTCCCAGTCCCAGGAACCGATGCGCGCAATCTGCTGCGCCTCTTTCAGCCCCTGGGCGCTATGCTTCAGCTCAGTGGTTCTTGTTCTGATATCCGTGGCCATGGAGTTGAAGGCCGCGCTCAGTATTCCAATTTCATCGGAGGTCTCAACGGGAATAGTAATGTCGTACTTACCCTTCGCGATTTCCTCTGCGGCAACCGAGAGGTTGCGAAGGCGCAGGAC
>JAJRYL010000099.1 GCA_024275855.1 Deltaproteobacteria bacterium | reverse complement strand
CTTATAAGACGCAAACAGTATACAGCGCCGCTCGCCCCTGTAAGGGCAACAACATAGGAAGCCATCAACGCCACTCTCCACGTCTTTTATAAAGTATGCCGTGTATCGGCAAAACCCTACTTGCCGAGGTTGAGCACAACATATATGGTGCCGCGTCCTCTTTTTACCAGTAAAAGAATTTCGTTCTTCGCCCGCCTCAGCTCTTTGTCGTAACTCTTTAAATCGACAACCGGCCTTCTGTTTATCTCTTTAATAACGTCGCCGCGTTTCAACCCCGCCCTCGACGCTACGCTGCCGGACTTTACAGAGGTGATAAAGACCCCGGAGTTATCGCGTACCCCGAGCCTGTGCGCCATGTCGGGAGTTAACGACTGCACGGTTATGCCGAGCTTTTCACCCGGCAAGCCGCCATCTTTTTTTAACTTGGCCGCCTCTACCTCTTCATTCTCGGTTTTGGTTCCGATAGTAACAAAGAGGCTCTTATTCTTTCCGTCTCTTATAATCTTAACCGCTACTTTTTTACCCGGCGGTGTGGCGGCGACTACGCGCGGCAGATCGTTCAGGTCGTCTATCTTCTTATTATTAAAAGAGACCACTATGTCTCCGGCTTTTATTCCGGCCTTGTCCGCAGGGTCTCCGATATTAACCGAAGAGATCAGAGCGCCGTGCGCCTCTTTCAACCCGAAGCTTCGGGCAAGTTCCGGGGTTAACGACTGTATGGAGACACCTATCCAGCCACGCGTTACGTGCCCATGCTTTTTTAACTGCACCAGAACGTCTTTTACCATATTAACCGGTATGGCGAAACCGATACCCTGGCCTCCGGCGATAATAGCGGTATTTATACCGACTACCTCGCCCTGCATATTGAAGAGCGGCCCGCCGGAGTTGCCGGGGTTTATAGAAGCGTCGGTCTGTATAAAGTTGTCGTACGGCCCGGCGCCGATTATCCTGCCCTTCTGGCTGACTATTCCGGCGGTCACTGTACCGCCAAGGCCAAACGGGTTGCCGATGGCCACGACCCACTCGCCAACCTCAAGCGACTCCGAATCCCCCAGAGTGACTACCGGCAGCGATTCACCGGTCTCTATCTTTATAAGAGCGAGGTCGAGTTTTTTGTCTTTACCTATTACCGTCGCCTCGTACTCTTTTTTACTCTCTGGAAGCGTTACTATTATCTTGGAGGCGTTTTCGGTAACATGGTAATTGGTTATTATATATCCGTCTGTATTGATGATAAAACCGGAGCCGAGACTTTTGCGCTTATACTCCCTGTTCTGATCGTTGTTAAAGAATTTTTTAAAATCATTACCGAAAAAATCGTCGAAAAAAGGGCTTTTAAATTCCGGAAAGGGCATTGTCTGTTTTTGCGTTACGGTCTGCGTGGTGCTAATATTAACGACCATAGGCGAAAGGGTGCGCGCGAGGTTGACAAAGTTCTGCCTGTCCGGCACCGTAGCGAGCGTTGTACCGTTACCGCTCTCTTTCCAGAAACTCTGCGCGTAGGACTCCGACGTAAAGTCGAAGTGGCTTGTAATAATAACACCCGCTAAAACCGATAAAAGAGCGACGACTATTAGAGTCTTTAACCTGAACCCGTCTCTTCTTTTTTTCATGCTCCTCTCACCTCACACTAAGTTTTTTACTTTCAACCGCAACACCTGCCTGTCGTAACAGTGCGAATACCGTCTTTACAAAAGGGTTCAACCGGCCTCTTTAACGTACCAGACCTCGAGTTCGCTCAGCACGTCGTCTACCAGCTTTGCCTCGGAGCCGCTTAGATTGCCAAGCGTCTTCTCTTTTAAAAGGGCGATAAGGTCTATGGTCTGGCGCGCTACCACCGTATCTTTCTCTTTAAGTTTTGTTACCGGGTTCTCTATTACCCCGAGCGTCATCAACGCCGAGCTTGAGAGCGAAAGTATGAAGGTCGAAAAATCGAGCTTCGCAGGAAGCCCCTGTGCGCTCTCTTGCGGGTTCTCCGGCAGGTTGCCCGGCACTTCTGTATCCGTCTCTTCCGTCATATTCCGACGCTCCTTCTCGTATGCCGCTTTTTTTGTCTCTTCAACCGTTAAAAGACCGGGCTCCCGCCCGATTATTAACAGGCGCCCCGGCAGGAAGCCAAGCCAAAGGCTCGCAGCTCCCCCCCTTCCGGTACCTGTCCGGTGAAGATTTACAAAAAAACCGTTTTTTACAAACAGCCTTGTTTATGCATCGTATAAAGACGTAGAAGTCGCGAAAGGCCCGCTTATCGCGGGCCTTTCGCACATAAGTGTAAACCCTTTTGCAAAACAAAACCAGTAAGGTACTTTAAAAAACAGCCCGGCACCGCACGCGTCAGTCAAACTGCCGGGGCCTGTGCGGTAGCCAAACGCAAGAGTGCCAACGAGTGCTAATCTACCCTTATCTTGACCGATCTTCCCGGCGCTTCCACAACCTTTGGTACGGTAATCTCTAAAACACCGTCGAGAAAACTCGCCTTGATCGCCTCTTTATCCACAACCTGCGGAAGGCTGAACTCTCTTTGGAAGGTGCCGTAAAAACGCTCCATGCGATGATAATTCTCTTCGGAGAGGTTTTTATTGAACCGCCGCTCGCCCCTTAGCGTTATAACGCTCTGTTCGACATCTATAGAGACGTTTTTTATGTCAACGCCCGGCAACTCCGCCTTTAAGGTAATCGTAGTAGCCGTTTCGTAAATATCGACCGGGGGCATCCATGCGCCGCTCGCAAGGCCGCTCGACCCCTTGTACTCCATTAACGCATCGTCAAAGATGCGGCTCATGCGCTCTTGAAGAAAAATTAAATCTTTAAACGGATCCCACTTTACAAGGGCCAACTCACTACCTCCGCTTCTTTTAAACAAACCCTTTTTTAACTTCTCCAACTTATATAAGTTATTGAAAAAGAGCGCATTTGTCAAGCCTTCAGAAGGTTTTCGCTACCGCCTGCCTTTGCGCCGGTAGTTCTGAAAGTAAGCCTGTCGTCATTGTAATCGACCACCACTGTCTCACCCTCTCCGTTCCCGCCTTCTAAAAGCTTCAGGGCAAGCGGGTCGGCAAGCTCCTTCTGTATAAGCCTCTTTAACGTACGCGCCCCGTAAACGGGGTCGTAACCGGCTTTAGCAAGGTGCGCCCTGGCCTTATCCGTCAGCTCTATGCTTAAACCCCGCTCCGCAAGCCGCTCGCCAAGCAGAGCGATCTGTATCTCTACAATCTCGCCGATCGCCTCAATACCGAGAGGATGGAAGATTATCGTATCGTCTATCCTGTTTAAAAACTCCGGTTTGAACGTAGCGCGCAGGCTTCCGGTAACGCGTTCGGTAATCTCGTCGAAATCCTTTTCGCCAAGCTCGGTAATATACTCGCTGCCTACGTTAGAGGTTAAAATTATTACCGTATTCGTAAAGTCTACCGTTCTGCCCTGCCCGTCCGTAAGGCGGCCATCGTCCAATACCTGAAGCAGAAGGTTGAAGACCTCGGGGTGCGCCTTCTCCGTTTCGTCGAAAAGGATAACAGAGTAGGGCCTGCGCCTGACGGCCTCGGTAAGGTAGCCGCCCTCTTCGTAACCTACGTAACCGGGAGGCGCTCCGATCAGGCGCGCTACCGAATGCTTCTCCATAAACTCGCTCATATCTATGCGCACCATAGCGTGCTCGTCATCAAAGAGAAATTCCGCGAGCGCGCGGGCCGTCTCTGTCTTGCCGACACCCGTAGGGCCTAAAAAGATAAACGTGCCGACGGGACGCCGCGCCTCGGACAGGCCCGCCCTCGCCCTTCGTATAGCGTTTGAGACTGCACGCAGGGCGGCCTCCTGGCCCACAACCCTTTTACCGAGTTGAGCCTCCATATTAAGCAGCTTCTCCCTTTCGCCCTCCATCATCCGGGTCACGGGAATACCTGTCCAGCCGGAGACGATCTCAGCGATATCCTCGCTATCGACCTCCTCTTTCAGCATCCTTTTATGCTCCTGGCTTTTAGCGAGCCTCTCTTTCAAAAGGGTCAGCTCTTTTTCCAACTCGCCTAAACGACCGTATTTAAGCTCTGCCGCGCGCGCGAGGTTACCCTCGCGCTCCGCTCTGAAAGTTGCCGCCTTTACATCCTCAATCTCTTTTTTTATCGCCTGTATCGCGCTTATCTCCTTCTTTTCGGCGCCCCAGTGCACTTTTAACCGCTCGCTCTTGCCTTTCAGCTCCTCTAACTCCTCTTCGAGCTTTTCGAGCCGCTCTACCGACGCCTTATCGCTCTCTTTACCGAGCGCCTCACGCTCTATTTCGAGCTGAATGATACGCCGGTCCACTTCGTCTATCTCCGTCGGCATAGAGTCTATCTCTATTCTCAGACGGCTCGAAGCCTCGTCTATAAGGTCTATAGCCTTATCGGGCAGAAAACGGTCTGTTATGTATCTGTTAGAGAGCGTTGCCGCGGTTACGATAGCTGCGTCCGATATCCGAATACCGTGGTGAATCTCGTACTTCTCCTTCAAGCCCCGTAAAATAGCGATAGTATGCTCTAAAGTCGGCTCGCCGACAATAACAGGCTGAAAACGCCTCTCTAAAGCGGCGTCTTTCTCTATATGTTTTCTGTATTCGTCAAGAGTAGTGGCTCCTATACACCTAAGCTCGCCACGCGCGAGCGCCGGTTTTAACATATTCGACGCGTCGAGAGCGCCCTCTGCCGCGCCGGCCCCGACAAGCGTATGAAGCTCGTCTATGAAGAGTATAACCGTGCCTTCGGACTCGGTTACCTCTTTTAAAAGAGCCTTTAACCTGTCTTCGAACTCGCCCCTGAATTTGGCTCCGGCGATTAACGCCCCGAGATCGAGCGAAAGAAGCCTCTTGTCCTTCAAACCTCCGGGCACGTCTCCGGCCAGTATCCTCTGCGCAAGCCCCTCGACAATAGCGGTCTTACCTACCCCCGCCTCGCCGATAAGCACGGGGTTGTTCTTAGTACGCCTTGAGAGCACCTGTATCACGCGCCGCACTTCGTCGTCGCGACCGATTACCGGGTCGAGCTTCTCCGCCCTCGCCGCGGCCACAAGGTCTACCGTGTACTTCTCTATAGCCTGATACTTCTCTTCCGGGTTCTGGTCCCTCACCCTTTCGCTTCCCCTTATGGAGGTCAGGGCTTTTAAAACCGCGTCTTTCGTTACACCCTCGGCGGCCAGAACATTTGAGGTAGCCGACTCTTTTATCGAAAGGGCGGCAATGAGCAGATGCTCCGTAGAGACGAACTCGTCCTTTAAGTCAACCGCTACCTTTAACGCCGCCTGCAAAACCTTATTCAACTCAGCGGACATGTACTGGCCGGAAGACCCGCCCTCGACCCTCGGCAGCTTTTCAACCTCCGCGTTAAGCCTCTCTTTTATAACCGATACGTTCGCCCCTATTCGGGCGAGTATAGGGGCCACTGTGCCGCCGGTCTGCGTTATAAGCTCAAGAAGCAGATGCGCTACCCCGACCTCCTGTTGCGAGGCCGCTACAGCGCGGGTTTCGGCGCCGGCTATCGCCTCTTGTGATTTTATAGTAAATTTATCGAGTCTCATTGCAATACCCCGCTTATAGAGTTAAGTAAAAGTTCTATTTAGTAATTTATGGCTCGAACAGGGGCTTGTCAAGCAGGATTGAATAACGGGCCTGCCGGAAATAATCGGGCCAACATGCGGCGCAAGAGCGTTTGACAGCCTGTTGCGAACGTTCTATACTTCAAACATAGAGACCGGCATAAAAAACCTTCACCACTGAAAGACGAACGGATGCGGCAAAAGCGACCCGCTATAAATACAACGGCTACCCGGCTCTTTTTACTCTGCGCCTCTCTTCTGCTGCTTGGCGGCTGCATAGGGCCGTTCTACGTTCCAGAATATATTAAAGGCT
>JAJRYL010000098.1 GCA_024275855.1 Deltaproteobacteria bacterium | reverse complement strand
AGGGCAGGTTTAGCATATTGGCACGGAAGCGTTAGAGCAGGCAGTGCTTTTCGTATATACTGTTTTGACTTAGAAGAACGGAATAAGAGCAGACGATGATAGAGCAGATCTTTTTCTACATATTCGCGATACTCGCGGTCGCATCGGCAATATCGGTAGTGACGTCGAGAAATCCGGTACATAGCGCAATCTACCTGATTGTAACGCTGTTGCAGGTTGCCGCAATATTTATCCTTTTAAGGGCGCCTTTTCTGGCGGCGGTTCAAGTCTTTGTATATGTAGGCGCCGTTGTCGTGCTCTTCCTCTTTGCCGTTATGCTGCTCGACCTTGGCGGCACAAAGGCTAAAGAGCAGTTTCACCAGCAGACCGTACTTGGCGTAATAAGCGCCGTCGGTCTCTTTGCGGTAATGGCGTTTATGCTGACAAAAGGCAGGCTTACCACCCCTACAGGCGGGTATACCGAGGCGGTGTTGGCTAATAATACAGAGGTTATAGGTAAGGTGCTCTTTACGAAGTACATCTTCCCGTTCGAAGTCGTATCGTTGCTGCTGCTTGTCGCGCTTATCGGAGCGGTTGTGCTGATACTCAACCAGAAGGGCAAGGACGGGGCTTGAGGGCTCGATTTTAGAGATACGTTTTTTTTACCGCGCTCGTTGCCGCGTAGTTCGGCTGAAATGGCGGAAACTGTTCTGTAAATAGAAATATTGATAAAAGAGGTCGGCACCAAGGCCGGCACCGGAATAAAAAAATGCTTACACTCACACATTTTCTCATATTAAGTTTTCTGCTTTTCAGTATCGGCGTAGCCGGTGTGCTGATAAGGCGCAATATTATAGTTGTGCTGATGTCGCTTGAGCTGATCTTCAACGCGGCTAATATCAGCCTTGCAGCCTTTGCGTACTACCTGCACTCCGTTACGGGTACTATATTTGTCATCTTTAATATTACAGTCGCCGCCGCCGAAGTAGGCGTCGGGCTCGCAATTCTGGTTGCCGTTTACAGGCGCAGAAAGACCGTTATGGTCGATACTCTTGATGAGCTGAGGTACTGATGGACGTTTGGGCATTACTATTAATTCCGATAATTACGTGCGTAACTATCGTGTTTATAACCCTGAAGTGGAAGAACCTCAGTTCGTTCCTCTCTATTGCCGCGGTTATCGCCTGTTTTCTTATCGTGCTGCCTTACCTTATAGAGGCGCTCGGAAACCCGCACATGCAAGGGTACGAGCAGGCGTTTACATGGCTTAAGGTCAAGGGGCTCCGTATAGAGATAGGTACCTTTATCGACTCGTTAACGGTTGTCATGCTCTGTATCGTTACCTTTGTAGGCTCTTTAATCCATATATACGCGCGTGGGTACATGGAGGGCGAAGAGGGTTTCTCAAGGTTCTTCGCCTGCCTATCATTCTTTATCTTCGCCATGTTGGGTATTGTTTTAGCCAATAACCTTATTATGATCTTTATCTTCTGGGAGCTTGTCGGTCTCGCGTCGTACCTCCTTATCGGTTACTACTACCAGAAACCGTCAGCCGCAGACGCCGCCAAAAAGGCTTTTCTGGTCAACAGGGTGGGCGATTTCGGGCTTATACTCGGTATCTTTGTAATCTATTACGCTACGGGAACATTCAACTTCGGAGAGATCGAACATCAGGTAATGGCCGGTCATGTCGCTCCGGAAACGATAGGCCTTGCCGCGTTACTGCTCTTTTGCGGCGCGGTCGGCAAGTCCGCCCAGTTTCCGCTGCATGTCTGGTTGCCCGACGCTATGGAAGGCCCGACACCTGTTTCAGCCCTTATTCATGCCGCCACAATGGTCGCAGCCGGTGTCTATCTTCTGGTGCGTGTCTCATTCCTCTTTTATATGGCGCCGCCGGTGGCAGGGCTCGTTGTCGCTTATGTCGGCGGGCTTACCGCCCTCATGGCCGCGCTTATGGCGCTTGCCCAGTCGGATATAAAAAAGATTATCGCTTACTCTACATTAAGCTAGCTCGGTTACATGGTAATGAGTGTCGGGCTTGGCGGAACAGGCGCCGGAATGTTCTACCTTATGACGCACGCGTTCTTTAAAGCGTTGCTCTTTCTCGGCGCCGGTAGCGTAATTCACGCCTGCCACACTAACTCGGTCTGGGAGATGGGCAGGTTGTACCCGAAGATGAAGGCGACGGCCATTACCTTTATACTCGGCGCACTCGCTATGATGGGTGTCTTTCCGTTTGCCGGTTTCTGGAGTAAGGACGAGATATTAAGCACCGCGTTTTCATCCGGCCACTGGCTGCTTTACGGCGCGGGAACCCTTACGGCCTTTATAACGGGAATATTCATCACCAAGATAGTGATTCTGGCCTTTTTCGGCAAAAAGCGTCATCACGGTCAACCGCACTAGAGCGTGCCGTCAATGGTCATACCTCTTGTTGTTCTTTCGGTCTTTGCCGTAGTGGCGGGTTTCGCCGGTTTTCCGGGGCTTGAGCCGAACTTCGGTTCGTTCATACCGTCGCACGGGCACCACGGGCATCATGAGTTCAACTTTTTAGTAGCCGGTCTTTCCACATTGGTGGTTTTTGCCGGTATCGTTGTCGGCTGGAAGCTCTACACGGGCGAGGCCGAACCTGCCCACAGGCTCAAAGCGCAGTGGCCCTGTTTCTACAAGGTGTTGGAGAATAAGTTCTACTTCGACCACTTTTACGACGGTGTTTTAGTAGGCGTTATATACAACGGCATCGGTACGATATTCAACTACATTGAAGTGAATATATTTATAAACTTCTTCATTAACGGCTTCGCTTACTTAGTGCGTTTAACGGGCCGCGCAATGAGGGGAACGGTAACCGGTCAGCTCCAGCATTATTCTCTCTATATGGTCAGCGGAGTTGTGGTACTTGTTTTAATCTTCTTACAGTATTTTGTATAGAATAAAGAGGTAGGGTTTGGAAGGTTTCCCAATATTATCGGTCATAATAGGCCTGCCGTTCGCAGCGGCGTTCTTTCTTCTCTTCGTTAAAGAGGAGAGCACGTATCTGATACGCTGCGTCTCCGCTTTGACGACATTCTCATGTCTGATACTCTCTATAATACTGCTGTTTAAGTACGATACGGCGGCCGGGGGGTTCCAGTTTATTGAAAAGATTGACTGGGTCAAGTCGATGGGTATTTCGTACCACCTCGGTGTGGACGGAATTAGCGTCGTGATGATTGTGCTGACGGCTTTTGTTAGCTTTACCGGAGTATTCGTCTCCTGGGTAGGTATCAAAACACGTATTAAAGAGCACTATATCCTTATGCTACTGCTCGTTGCCGGAGTGTTCGGTGTCTTTTCGTCGCTCGACATGCTCCTGTTCTACTTCTTCTACGAACTTGCGGTTATTCCGATGTATCCGCTTATAGGTATTTGGGGCAGCGCCAACAGAGAGTACGCTACAATGAAGCTGACTCTGTACCTCTCGTTCGGAGCGGTCTTTGCCCTGCTTGGAATTCTGGCTATCTACTTTACGGCTGGCGCGCAGACCGGAACCTATACCTTCGATATGCTTAAGATATCGGCGGTGGTCTTTGACCGCAGCTTCCAGATTAAGGCGTTTATACCGCTGATATTCGGTTTTGGCGTACTTGTGCCGCTCGCTCCGTTCCATTCATGGTCGCCTATAGGACACGCCGCCGCGCCTTCCGCCGTCAGTATGCTTCATGCCGGTGTTCTTATGAAGCTTGGCGCT
>JAJRYL010000097.1 GCA_024275855.1 Deltaproteobacteria bacterium | reverse complement strand
TACCGCTATTGCGCGCTATAGAGTCTATGGGAGGTTCTGTAAACTCTACCGTCTATGTCGGTGACAGCAAGATAGACGCTGAGACGGGCAGGGCGGCAGGTACGTATACCATTGGGGTCAGTTACGGTTTCGGGGGAAGTGCGCAAGAGGTAGGGGCCGCTGGTTTCGATACCGTTATAGATTCTATAGAAAACCTTAAGCCGATCATCTGCAGGAGTCGATAATAGACGATGGGCGTGAATTAAATTCATCCGTCTGATTGATGTAAGTTCCTGATAGTTCAGATTAAAAGACTTTACAGAAAAATGCTTGTATGGTAAATTTAAAGATTGAACGGTTATAGCATTCGATATAGCTTGCCCGGATTTTAAGGCAGGCTGAGGTTACTTATAACCCGCCCTGTTACTTTCTGTTGTTCAGTATCCGTTTTCTTTGTTCTGTTACTTCTTGAGCGTGGAGCATTGTGGCGAAAAAGAGTAAAAAAGATGACCGTTTCAGAGAGTTTCTGGTCGAGGCCGATGAAATTCTGCATGCCATGGGGCGCGACCTGTTAAAGCTCGGCAAGGGTGTAAAGGCCGGTCTTATAGACCCCGCCGTGCTAAACTCTATTTTCCGTTCCGCCCATACCTTAAAAGGCATATCCGGCCTTTACGACTTTAAAGATATGGCTGTTCTCAGTCACGCGCTCGAAGATACCCTCGACATGTTACGGCTCGACCGTGTTGCACTCAGCGACGAGTTGCTCGGTTGCGTAATGAGCGCGCACGAACTGCTCGTTGGCATCATAGCCTCTAAAGGCGGCGCCGATTTCACTATTTCGGTTAAAGAGGTCAAGGCGCAACTTGTCGGCGCGTGTCAGGTAAAGAAGAGTAAAGACGACCTCGATATTGATAAAAAAATTCTTGCTACGCTTACCGAATACGAGGCGCACAGGCTTAGAGACAACCTTAAGCAGTCCAAAAATATTCTTATAGTCGCTGTCCGGTTTCCGTTATGCAGCTTTGATAAAGGTTACAGTACGCTTATCGATAGCCTTAAGTCCGGCGCTGAGGTAATCGCTACGCTTCCTTCCGCCGAGTCTGTTCCAGACATGCTCTCTTTCGATATACTTATAGGTACGGTAGAGGACTGTACGGGTATAAAGGCTCTTGTCGGCGAACTTGCTACGGTTGAGGTAAGGCGTTTAGCGGGGCCGATGACGGAGACGGTTCCCGGGGTCTTAAAGAGCGTTGAGCCCCTGCGTGCCGCAATAGGCACCGAGACGCTGCGCAAGGCCTCCGATACCGTAAGGGTCGATATAGAAAAGCTCGACGCTATAATGAACATCGTCAGCGAGCTTGGTATGCTCAACTCAAACGTGGCACGGCTTAGCGCGGAGCTTAAGAACGATACGAGGCTCTCTTTTTACGGTCTCGAACTCTCAAGAATAGAGACCTCTCTCGGGCGTAAGTTCACAGAGCTTCGCGACTCGGTGCTCGGTATAAGAATGGTGCCTGTAGGGCAGCTCTTCAGCCGGTTCGAGACCTTTATTTCAAAACTGTCAAGAGAGACGGGTAAAGAGATAAGGCTTGTGACGGTAGGGGACGAGACCGAGATTGATAAGCTTATAGTCGAAGAGCTTGCAGACCCGTTAATGCATATTATTCGTAACATTGCCGACCACGCCCTTGAGCTGCCCGCAGAGCGGGAGAGGCTCGGTAAAGAACGTTTCGGCAATATAACCTTAAAGGCCTTTCAGTCCGGCAACCACGTTGTAATAGAGGTTGTTGACGATGGCAGGGGTATTGACGAAGTACTTGTTAAGCGCAAGGCGCTCGAAAAGGGGTTGCTCACCTCGGAAGACGCTACTAAACTTACGAGGCATCAGCTTATCGAGCTGATCTTTATGCCCGGCTTTACAACGAGAGACTCGGTTAACGAGACGTCGGGCAGGGGTGTGGGTATGGACGTTGTAAAGGAGAATATAACCCGGTTGAGCGGCATTATAGATATTGAAACGGCTAAAGGCGTAGGGACAAAGTTCAGTCTGATTATACCCATAACACTGGCGATTGTTCAGGCCCTTATTGTAGAAGAGTCCGGTGTGCAGTACGCTGTTCCGTTAAGCTCCGTAATAGAGATAGCCGAACTGCACAACTCTTTGCTTGTTGAAGACTCCGAGTACGTAAGGTTAAACGATAGAGATATTCTATATATAAGGCTCGGCGAGTTCCTGTACCGCAAGGAGGCCGCACCGCGCCCCGGTACCGATACGTGCTACGGCATAGTTGTCGGTCTGGCCGAGCACAGGCTCTGTATTGTTGTGGACAGGCTGATTGAGGAACTCGACGTGGTTGTTAAACCTCTGCCGAGGATGTTGAGGGTAGAGGGGCTGGCCGGGGCAACGGACGTTGGAGATAAAGGCACTATGCTGGTAGCCGACGTTACCGGCATACTCGAACTTTCGTTTATGGGACGAAAGGCGTACCTTCAGGGTGACGATGCCGTTGTGTAATAAGCGGTTCAACTTTTCTTTGTAAGCTTTCGGGAGTTTAAAAAGTGTTCGCTATGTGAAGAGGCAGTTGTTGATACCGGTTCAGCTCTTCTTCATATTTTTGAAAGTTTTAAAAGTGTACGCTGTATGACGATGGCGTTGTGCAGTAACGGTTCAACTCTTCTTTATAGTTTTTTAGGGTTATGTGAAATGTCTAAAAAAGAGCAGAGGGTTAAAAGGGTAAGGGGCAAGGACGGAGACGTTAAGTTTGTTCAATCTTGCGTTGCGCCAACCGTTGAGAACTATCTTCAGAGCCTTGAGTCTATTACCGGAAGCGCGGAAACGCTCAGGATTATCTCCTTCTATCTGAGCGGACAGGAGTACGCGTTTGAGGTCGAAGACGCGGTAGAGGTACTTAAGCCGGGCGTTATTACAGAGGTACCGAGGGTGCCTGCCCATATACTCGGAGTACTGTCCGTTAGAGGCGAGATGGTCTCTGTTATGGATTTAAAAAAGAGACTGAATATAAGTACAAACGGCGTAAGCAAGCGTTTGGCGCGAATTGTGGTGGCAGGCGGCGAAGAGGAGCGAACCGGTTTTCTGGTTGACGGTATGGGCGGGGTAAAAGAGCTTAGTTTGGTCTCCGTTGAGCCTGTTGACGATATGGGCGGCCTGCTAAAAGGCGTAGTCGCCGCAAAATCCGGTAACGGTATTAAGCTCTTGAATGTTGAAAAGCTGTTAAACCCGGATGGGTAGAGTGGAAGGTTCGGGCACCGT
>JAJRYL010000096.1 GCA_024275855.1 Deltaproteobacteria bacterium | reverse complement strand
CGCTACTTGCCGCTTGCCTTCTTCACCTGTTGGCCTGCTGCTCCTGACGAACCCGCAACTTGCCAAGGCGTATCCATTGTAAGAGCGGCCTCTTGGACGGACAGACGTACGAGCAGCAACCGCACTCAATGCAATCGAAACCGCCCCAGCCGTTAAAATCGTTAAGGCGCTGCCTGTTGCCGAAATCCCCTAACCTGTACGGCATTAACGCCATAGGGCATACCTCTACGCAACTCGCGCACCGTATGCACGGCTCGTACTTTTTAGGTTTTATTATATCGCCCATAAGAGCGGTAATGCCAGACGTTCCCTTAATGACCGGCACGTCGAGCTGCATCTGCGCTATACCCATCATCGGCCCGCCGTTCAGCACCTCGAACTCGCCGCCCTCTTTAAGCCCGCCGCACTGTTTAAGTACCTCCTCGAAAGAGGTGCCTACACGGCAGCGCAGGTTCTTAGGCTCTTTAACGCCGTTGCCGCTAACGGTAACCACTCTCTCTATAAGAGGTTTCGCGTAATTGAGGGCATCGAAGATAGCGGCGGCGGTACCGACGTTATTTACGACTACGCCTACGTCGAGCGGAAGCTTGCCCTTTGGAACCACGCGGTTCAAGGCGGCCTTAATCAACATCTTCTCGGCGCCCTGCGGGTACTTGGTCTCAAGCTCTATAATCTTTATATCGGCAGAGGCGCCAAGCGCTTTCCGTATAGCGGCCGTAGCGTCTTTTTTATTATCTTCTATGCCTATAAAACCTTTTAACGCGCCGACGCCCTTCATAAGAGCGCGCATGCCCCAGACGACTTTATCGGCCTCTTCGAGCATTATCCTGTGGTCGGCGGTTAAAAACGGTTCGCACTCGCAGCCGTTAAGAAGCACCGTATCTATCTTCTTGCCTTTGGGCGCGTTCAGCTTTACCGCTGTCGGTAAACCGGCGCCGCCCATACCTACTATGCCGTTCTTTCTGATGCCGGAGCGGATATCGTCGGCAGAGAGCGAGCCAAGGTCCACCTTAGGCCCGCCGTCCGTACCCCAGTCTTTCTTCTCGCCGTCTCCGGCAATAACTATAGAGAGCACCTTCATGCCGACCGGGTGCTGATACATATCTATCTCTTTAACCTTGCCGCTGATAGAGGCGTGAATAGGCGCCGAGACAAAGGCCTCTACATCGGCGATTATCTGCCCCTCGGTTACGACCTCGCCCTTTTTTACGACAGGCGCGCAGGGCGCGCCGGCGTGCTGCCTCAAAGGGATTACAACGGTTTTTGGAAGCTCAGCCGAAGTGATCGCCTTTGAAGAGGACAGCTCTTTATTGTAAGCCGGGTGTATGCCTCTATCAAAAGTTTTTAAGCCCATAATTTTTTTTTGGTTTCGAACGGATATTTGTACCACTTAAAGAGGCCGGTAAGCAAGGTTTTTCTACCGGACACTCAACTCCGGCGACATACCCCATAATCCGGACCCGGCACAAAAAAACCGTACGAACAGATACGCGAGCTTTACTGTATAAAGCCACGCAAATGCCCAGACGGTCGGCAACTCCAATATAACTTCCGCTCCCTGGTGGTTATATCCACCGAAAAGTACCGTCAGTCACGAAAGGTTTTATCTATTATACAGTTAAAGCTAAAAAAGGCCGCATGTCAAGTTTTAAGTGTCGAAAAGCGCCGGTTCCACGTGAACCTCTACGGGCGGAAGCCCGGCATTAAAGTACCGGGTAAAGGTAGAAACAGTATACTAACCTGCGGCAAGACCTTGAGTAGAGTATAAAAAACTGTAAAATTGACAAAAAAACGTATAAAAACCCGACACTTTTCTAAAACCCGCAACCTGCTGATTTTACAGCATTTTTTGCCTCACCCTCTCCTGTCTTTATTAAAGTGTAAAAAGACTTTACACTTTATTTATAAAAGCAGAACAGTGTGGTGATGAAAATAAGCAGCAAACTCAAGAGGTTAAGACTATAATGCCTTTTGGCTCAATAATTGCATAATATCTGTAATAGCGCAACATGAAAAGTTATTCTTAGAACGGACAATATAAAGAAGGGTGGAACCGATTATGAAAACAGTGCATAAGTTACTTCTGGTTCTTTTAATTGCCATGCCTTTTACCTTATCGGCTCACTCTGCATGGGCCGCCGTCATCAACTACGCCGCTCTGGCCAATACGGCTCCCGGAGAGGGCGGATATACCAACTACTCAAAGACGGTTGACGGCATAACGGTAAGCGCGACAGGAACGAATTTAGACGCAACGGTAGCTTACAACGCCTACCTCGACAGTACATGGAACGGCGGAGGCGGGCTCGGCGGGCTCGGCGTATGCAAAAAACTTGTCGGCGGGGCTGGCAGCAACTGCTCCCCTTCAAGCGACGACAACCTGACAGCCGGCGAGAGGCTCAACCTGTCGTTCAGCCAGGAGGTGACCATAACGGAGATTCTCTTTAGAAACGGTCTCCACTTCACCACCTTTAATTACCTCAATAATGATTTCGATCTTTACATAGACGGTGCTTTTGATTCGAGTTACGGACTGACCCATGTTTTCAACGCACCGCTTAAAGGAACAGACTTTGGTTTTGTAGTCAGTACAGGCGGCTCGGATGTAGACGAACTTTACATTGAAAAGATCACCTTTGCAAAGGTTCCCGAACCAACAACGCTGCTCCTTCTCGGCACCGGCCTCGCAGGGCTCGGCTTTATAAGAAGAAGGTTCAAGAGGTAAACGAAGCACCCTAAAAAATTTAAGAGCCTGCCCGTCTTAACGACCGGCAGGCTCTTTTTTTGTATTCAATTTGCACACTAAACTATCGGAGGACAAATTTCAGATACTACTGTGCTTAACGGCGCACCTGCGCTATAATTTAAACGCGCGAAGCGCAATCGTTCTCATCAGGCTCTCCTCGGAGCCGAACAACGAATAGGCGCTTATATTCATCGAGTACAGTTTTTTCAGCCATAACAGGCGCTCTTTTTTAGGGATAATAAACTTCCATATCCGGTCCTGCCTCTCTTCGCCGCTGATAATAGCGTCTTCGTGGCTCGCGTACAGGGCCTCTTTCTCTTTAATCCTCACACAAACCGTATACCTGCTCTGCTGTAAAAAGTGGCGACGGTGGGTCTTTACGTTGGGCCCGAAAGTAGCTATCCACGGAGACGGATTAAGTGTGGATTTACCACGGCCCGTAAACTCAAGATAGGCGTATATCGCCACGTGACCAGTGTCCTCGCTGCCAGCGGCCTCGCTTTCCGCTAATTCGTCAAAAGCGAAAAAAGCCGCTATATACGGGGAGTTTGTCCAGTCGAGCAGCGGTGACGGAAACCCGTGGTGCCTGAGATAGGCCATGTAGTCGTATGCCTGAGGTTTTTGAATTTTACGCACGTCAAGCGTTTCAAGCCAGGCAGTATACTCTTCAAGCGAGGGAATGTCCCACTTCTCGCCCGTAAGGGTCTCTATCTGCGGTTTGTAGTGCAATATTCTACCGTAGTATTCCGACATGCTCATGCCGCCCTTATCGGCGTACCTGTCGAGCGTGGTTTCGAGCTTCGATTCCTGCTCAGACTGTCCCCGGAACAGAAAGTTGGAGACATTGCCGGTACCCTCTCTTTTAAGTTGAGCGCGTTTCTCTTCGAGCTTTTTAAGTTCAATCTCGAAATCACTCATGCTTTCTATTTCTATATCTTCGGTCTTTTTCATCCAGTTTCCTGTTCTTGTACTCTAAAATAGGTTGGGCAAAGCCTTCTGTTCTTATTTAGACGAAATACCAATTCGAGTACAGGGTCGCTCATCTGTCGCCCTGAACTCGATTCAGGGTCTCCATTTTTTTTGTCATTGCGAGCGGAGCGAAGCAATCTGTCCTTCGTGCCAACAACCGTATACTATAAGATTGCCGTGTCGCCTTCGGCTCCCCGCGATAACAAACAGACGGTGGCACAGCCCACCCTAAAACTAATATCGCCCTCCGCAGGGTCGTCGCGCCGCGCGGCAACGTATATCCGGCACATAAAACCTGTTTGGTTCTCTTTCCGCAAGTGCGTTCCACACGAGAAATATAATTATCCAACATATACGCCGTTTAGAGCATATACGCCGTTAACCATATTAGTACCGGATATCGCCCACCGCAGGTGCTTACCGCAGGCGGGGTCTCGGCAGCAGGGTTACTCTCAACTCAACCCTGCGCTTTCCCCTTAACAGGCCAAGCGTAACAACCTCACCGGGGCGCTTACCGGCAACATGGGCGTTTAAAGTACGCATCTTTTCTACCCTTTCACCGTCAATATCGAGTATATAATCTCCGCCGGAGGCTATGCGCAGTTGCCGGCCCTTTTCTAACGGCAGGTTTACAACCCCGGTTGAACCCTTAACTCCGGCCTTATACGCCGGGCCGCCCTCAAAGACAGCGGCCACTAAGATACCCGGCTTCTTGTACTTAAGGCGCGCGGAAAGTTTTTTATCCATATCCTGACCGGTAAACCCTATCCATACACGGGGCACGTAACCGGTTTTTTTCGCGAGGCTTTCAAGCCTGGCCAGACTATTTTCTATTATAGAGACGGGTATGGCGAGCCCTATGCCTACAGAGCCTTGCACAGGACTGAAGATAGCGGAATTTAGCCCCACCATCTCTCCTTTAGAGTTTAAAAGAGGCCCGCCGGAACTGCCCGGATTCGTGGCGGCATCGGTCTGTATAAGCCCCTCCATAACAAAACCGCTTGCAGCCCTCATCCGCCTGCTCGCAGAGCTGACTATGCCAACGGTAAGGCTCTTGTCGAGCCCGAAAGGGTTGCCTATGGCCAGAACCCTGGCCCCGACCTTAAGCTCTGCGGCTTTTGAAAAACGAACAGGGTACAACCTCTCTTTCGGCGCGTTGATCCTAAGCAGGGCTATATCGGCGTCTCGGTCTATACCGATTATAGAGGCCGCAAACTTTGTGCCGTCGAAAAGCTCGACCTCTATCTTCAACGCCCCGTCTATCAAGTGAAGGCTTGTAAGTATCCGTCCGGTTCGGTCTATAACGACCCCGGCGCCGTAATCCTCCATTGGTATGGCACGGTAGAAAGAGTCGTAGCGCACGGTGCTGTTAATTATATTGACGACCGAGCGCGAACTCTGCTCGTACACCTTTATATTCTCGGCCTCGTCGTTGCCGGTCGCGTCAGGCGGTAATGAGAAGAAGAGCAGAGCAAGCAGCAGCGCGCACAGAAGCGTACGGGGATGCTTTAACTGAGTTTTTTCAGATTGAGACATAAAAAACCCTTTTTATTAAGAGAAAAAATCCAATGAATGTTTTATACTGTATTTGCTCTGCCAAAACAAGAGCAATGAAGAGCCGGCTCTTCGAGGTACGCTCTTTTAATCTTACTTTAACAACGATTAAGCAACAATGCGGAGATTATGAAAAAGAATAAACAGAAAAACAGACAGAAATACCTGCTTTTATCGGCATTTATATCCGTGCTTCTTCTGGCGATTATTACGCCGGCAAAAGCGCTGGAACTGCCCGACACACCGCACAACCTCTTTCTGCAAGAGTTCGTGCAAGGTTACAAGACAGGCAAAACCCAGTACCTTACCAATACGCTGCGCAGCAACAGCCGGTATGTTAAGAGCGTAGTAACCGCCCTTATAGATGAGGCCGGGTTAAGAGAGTTCGACGAACGTATGGAACTGCTCGACATAGCGAACGCGCTTGCCTCTATGCACAAACACTGGAACTACGACGAAGAGCCTTTAAAACTCGTTGAGGCGGCGATTAAAAAAGAGGTGGCAAAAGAGAGGG